>NZ_MOMD01000014.1:0-182427 GCF_001983015.1 Frankia sp. CcI156 | reverse complement strand
CCCCCTCGCGCCCGGTTCGGGGTCTTCTCGTATACGGCGGGGACGGTAGTGCTCTACCGGTGGTGGGGATGCTTGGGGCTGGCTGGCAACGGCGGGGATGGTGATCTCGCCGGTGACTCGGTTGGGCTGGTTGCGGGGGTGGTGTGCTGGCGGGGATGTGGGGTGTGGGGAAGGCATGCGGGGGKGGTGGGATGCTGGGTGTCCAGGGCATGGGGATGGCATGGGGATGGCCTGGGGGTCGGCGGTGGGCTGTGCGGCGGTGAGCCTGCGCCAGATTTCCGCCGCTAGTGCTTCTGTGACGGTGCGTTGATGGCGGCGCAGGAAGCTGCCCCCGGTGATGTCGTACGGCTCCGCAGCGTCTGCGCGCCGGTCGGTGACGCTGCGTTTCTCTTTCCCGTCGAGGTCCAGGAGGAGGCGGAGCGCGCGTGCTTCGCTCCCGCCGATGGCGGCAACGCTGGCTTTGATGATCGCGTGGGCGGTGAAAGCCCTGCGGAGAAGCGCGTCGGGTTCCTCGGGCTCAACTCGCGGCGGAACGATCATGTCTGTTAGCTGTCGGCGTACATCAGGGGTGATCATGTAGGTGGGYAACCGGATACCGTTGCGGTAGCAGAGKGTTAGGACTGTGGTCAGTTCTGTCACGTCGGGGGGCATGGCGATCCTTTCTTGTCTCGTGTTGGCGCGTCCGCGTGGTGTCC
This sequence comes from Frankia sp. CcI156, assembly GCF_001983015.1. NCBI lineage: Bacteria > Bacillati > Actinomycetota > Actinomycetes > Frankiales > Frankiaceae > Frankia > Frankia sp. CcI156. The sequence goes on along the minus strand of NZ_MOMD01000014.1, from coordinate 181,732 downwards.
GGGTTCCGTCCGCGTGCCGTCCGRCCACTGACTATGCACGGTGCGTGTCTGTGCTCCGTCTGCGTTCCGTCCGGGTTGGGGACATGTAGAGCGGACTGCGTCCGTGGCTGGTCTGGGTCTGGTCTGTGAAAGAGCCGCGGACAAGCCGCGTCTTGTCCTAGGACGTGGGATTCCTGGTCCGCAGGATGGGGTGTGTGAGGCGGTCGGCTTCACGGTCTTCGTTCCTGGAGGGTTTTCCCATGCCCCGTTACTATGTGCGGACCAGCTTCGGGTTCGGCTGGTGGGTAGCTTTCYTTTGGTGCCTGTACCTGAGCCTTTTTCTGTTTTCTGAGGCGTCGGCCGCGATCCCGTTCATCCTCGTCGCCGTGATCGTCATTGCCGTGATCCGGCTGGTCGGAAAGGCGATGTGGTGATGCGGCGGCGTGTCGAGCTGGYCTCCGAAGAGATATCCCGGCGTCATCAGGCGCTGTTCGTGCTGGCGCTGGTGGCGTGGTGCGCGGGGATGTGCGCGCTGTCGTTGGCGGCGACGGTGGTCGTGGAGGTGCTGCACCGTCCGGGGYCTGGTCCGGTGTCGGTGACCGTCGCGGCCGGTGATGCCGGTGATGCCGGTGATGCCTGGTGAGCGTGGAGAGTCTGCCGGATTTGGACATGCTGTGGATGGGGCTGTGCTCCACGATCMGTCACGGCGCCACGGCCGCACGGTTGGGGGCATATACCCCCGTGGTGGTGGATGTGCTGGAGCCGGGGGTGACGCCGTGGGCGGCGCGGATGCTCGCGGCTGAGGATCTGATCCGGAACGCGGCGGCGGGGCTGGATAGTCCGGAGGATCGGGCGGTGCGGCTGCTGCTCGGGCTCTCCCCCGGAACGGCGGGTTTGYGCGTCAGTACGCGGCGGGCGCGGGCGGCGGATGCGCTGCGGATCGCACCGGCGAGCCTGCGGGGTGACCGTGAACATGCGTTGATGTGGGATCTCGCGGYGCAGGTATGCAAACTGCTCCTCCAGCGTTAGCACGAGGGGCACGGGCGGGGTACAAGGCTTTCCTGTACCCCGCTTTTCCGTGTGCCGGGTGCGCTGGTTGTGCGTGCGGACTGCGTGAAAAGCGGGTGGCCGGCTGGCGCACTTTTCACGCACAACCTAGAAGATTTCGGCGCACTACCCCGGGAGACCATGAGATCAGGCCGCTGACGGGCGGCACCAGAAGATACCAATGATCAGGGGTGACGCGATGCGGGTGATTCCCGTGGACGTGACGGCGTTTTCCGTGGTAACCGCAATGGGTCCGGCTGCGCCGGTGATAGACCGAGAGTCCGGCAGCCAGCGAGGGAACGCGGATGGGCTGCCGTTGTGGACCGTGCCGGTTGCAGTCGCGATGGCGGACGGCACAGCGGAAGTGATCACGGTCCGGATCGCGGGGGAGGCGCCGACGGTACAGCCGGGGACGCCGGTACGGCTGACGGGCCTGGTGGGCCGCTCCTGGCAGATGCAGGGCCGTCACGGCATCTCGTACTCAGCGGCCTCGATCACCRGGGTGTCAAGCAAGAGCTAGGGCTACCCGGTTCGGGGGTGGCGGTGCCCTGACCGTGTGCCGCCATCCCGGCCGGTCCTGCTCGTGCGCGCAAAGGAGTAGGTGTGTCGGTGCTACGGATCCGGCCCGGCCGGATGCGGAAAGATCAGTTTCGGCTGTCGTTGCGGCCGTCGGTGCCGGAACTGCTGGTCCGGTACGGCCTGYGGCATATCTGGGGATGGCGCCGTGAGGTGCTGGCGCTGCTCGTGCTGCTGATGGTGCCGCAATCGATCATCGGCCGGTTCGGTTCCTTCTGGGGACGGGGGCTGCTCCTCGGCCTGGTGCTGGTCGTGCTGGTCGTGCCGGTGCTGCGCCGGGCGGTGGTCGGCTGGCTGCTGGGTGGGCGGCTGCGGCGACGCTGGGCGGCCGCTTGCCATGCCTGCCGGGTGGAAACACCGTCTGCTGGGGGCGGTGGGCGTGTTCCCCGGATACGGCGGGCGCGGCGGGGCGCGGCGGGCTGGCATCTGCGGCTGGTCCTGTCACCAGGCCTGAGCGTGGACGATCTCCAACAGGCGGCGGGGAAGCTGACGGCCACGCTGAAGCTGCGGGAGGTGCGGATCTCTCCGGATCTGGACCGGGCGGACCGGGTCGGCCTGGTGTTGGTGCGCCGTGAGGTGCTGGGCCGGGCAGTCCGCGCGGATCTGCTGCCCGCCGGTGCGGCCGGTGAGCTGGACGCCCTACCGATCGGGGTGCGGGAGGACCGCCGGGCCTGGCTGCTGCCGCTGCGCGGGTCRCATGTGCTCATCGCCGGGGCCACCGGGGCCGGTAAAGGCTCGGTCATCTGGTCGATCATCCGGGCGCTTGCCCCGTCGATCCGCGGGGGCGTCGCGGAGGTCTGGGCGTGTGACCCGAAGGGCGGCATGGAACTCGCCTTCGGGGAACCTTTGTTCGCGCGTTTCGCCGTAACCGCGGCGACGATCGCGGATCTCCTCGAAGATGCCGTGACGGTCATGGAGCGGCGCACGGGCCGGCTACGCGGGGTGGCCCGGTCCCACACACCCACCCCGGACGATCCCCTGATCGTGATCATCATCGATGAGGTCGCGAGCCTGACGGCCTACGTATCCGATGCGGAAGTCAAGAAGCGGATCGCGGTTGCGCTGCAACTGTTGCTCTCCCAGGGCCGGRCACCGKGGGTCGTCGTCGTCGGTGCGCTGCAAGACCCCGGCAAGGATGTGTTGCCGTTCCGGGACCTGTTCCCCGTCCGGGTCGCGCTCCGGCTCACAGAACCAGTACAGATCAACATGGTGTTGGGAGAAGGTGCCCGGGATCGAGGCGCGCTTTGCGACCGCGTTCCCCGGGGCCTGCCCGGAGTCGGCTACGTCCTGGTGGACGAAGACMCGACCCCCGTCCGGGTCCGCGCCGGATGGCTCACCGACGACGACATCCGGACCATGGCCGCGCAGCACGCTCCGGTCCATCCCACCACCCCGATGGAACCGGCGGAAGGGTGGCGACCACAACTGCCCTCGATGCCCTCGATGCCGTCCATGCCCCCTTGCGACCCCCGCGCAGCCTCCCCACCCTGCACCACCCCCACCGGTCCCCGGGACGTGGACGACCCGACGATTCCGCTGCGCGCATGGCGGCGACCCCCGCCACCCCCGGCGCTGCCCCCGGCTCCCCCGCCGGTCACCGCGGACGACGGCTCACCAGCCGCTGAACAAGCATGGGCGCGCTGGGAAGAGCAGTTTCGGCGGTCCGACTGACCATCTCACGCCGATGACCGCGGCGCGTTCCCCCTCCATCTGATTCCCGCATGTGGGTGGTGTGGCTCTGCCACACCCGAAAGGAGTCACGGAAAGTGGCGGAGTCCGTACAGGTTGCGGTAGCCGGTGGCTGTGTTTCTCCGATTCGCCTGAAGGGCCACACCGATCATGTGGATGTCACGTCCGGGGAGGTGCGGCGGGCGTTCTCGGCGGCGGGTCTGCCCGGCGGGGTGGTGCATGTGCGGTGCAACAACCGGCGGGAGTCGGTCTGCCCGGCGTGTTCGGCGACGTACAAGCGGGATGCCCGGCGGATCGTGCTGTCCGGGCTGGCCGGTGGCACGAGCGTTCCCGACACGGTCAGCGGTCATCCGGCGCTGTTCGTGACGTTGACCGCGCCGAGTTTCGGGCCGGTGCACTCCCGCCGGTCCCGGGGGAAGCGGGGTGAGGCGCGGGCGTGCCGGCCTCGGCGGAGCGAATGCCCGCATGGACGGCCGGCGGGCTGCCACGCCCGGCACGGGGACGGGGATCCCACGCTCGGACAGCCGCTGTGCCCGGACTGCTTCGACTATCCGGGCGCGGTCATCTGGAACTCGCTCGCGCCGGTGCTGTGGAAGGCCACCCGGGACGCGACCGAATCCGCCGTAGCGGCGGCGGCCGGTCTGACGGTGGCCGGTCTGCGCCGTCAGGTACGGATCACCTTCGTGAAAGCCGTGGAAATGCAGGCCCGGGGCCTGGTCCACCTGCACGCCGTCGTCCGGGTCGACGGGCGCGGCGAGGACCCGGATGACCTCGTGGCCCCGCCCGGGTGGGCGACCACCCGTCTGGTTGCCGACTGTCTGCGGGCTGTCGTGGCAGAGGTATCGGTGACAGCGCCCGACCCGCACGATCCGGCCGGAACGCTGGCGGTGCGCTGGGGGGTGCAGGTCGATATTCGGCCGGTCGCGTTGGATGGACCCACCACCTCGGGGAAGATCGCTAACTATCTGGCGAAATACCTGACGAAGTCCGTCACGGCCGGGGGGCTGCTGGACCGGCCGGTGYGTAGCCTCGCCCATCTCGCCCGGCTCCCCCTGCACGCGCATGCGCGGCGGATGGTGGAAACCTGCTGGCAGCTTGGCACCGATGAAACGTTCGCGGCGGCACTCGACGAGGCGGCCGGACGGCTTCCGGGCCGGTTGCCGGGGTTGCTGCGTTGGTCCCACGCGTTTGGCTGGGGTGGACACTGGATCACGAAAAGCAGGAAGTACAGCACGACGTTCGGCGCGTTGCGCGGCGCGCGGCGGGTCTACGCACGGCTGATCGGCGGGGCGCTGTCCGGTCGGGGGCTGGTGGATGCGTTCGGCCGTCCGGACGGGGACCCGAACACGGTGGCCGTCGGGGTATGGCGGTATGCCGGGCGGGGCCTGCTCACCGATGGTGATATCGGTCCGGCCGGTGCGGGACCCCCTGTGTCACCTGCTGGGAGGTCAGCCCCTGGGCGGGGTGAGCCGTGAGCATCGACACGATGCTGCCGTTTGACGACTGGGACCCCGGCGGCGGCCGGCGCGAACCGGCCGGGCCGGTGGCCGTRCCGGAAGAGATGAGCACCGAAGGTGCCGATCCGCCTGTCACCCCGACCATCGGGCCAACCGCCGGGAAGGCCGTCACGCCGCGACCGGTGGGGGTGGGCGGGCGGGCCGCCGGACAGCCGTCCGCCACCCCGGGGCATAACGGACAGCGTTCGAATGGTTTTGTTCCGCCGTGTAAGGGGGTGCGGCGGGGGATACCGTCTCCAGACGAGTGGGGACGGGTCCAAGCGGCTCACGCGCCGCGCTGGTCGGCCCGGCAACGCGCGCACGCGGCTGCCCCGGTGTGCTCATCCGTGGCCGGACGATCGGCGTGCCGGTGTGCTCGCCACCGTGCCCGCGAGGGTCATCGACGGCCGGGTCGAGCACACGGTCAGCCCCGACAACCGCCGGGGCTGGCGCGGCCGGGATGTCGGGCTGGGCCTCGTCGTCGCCGTGTCCGCCCGTGGCCTTCATCAGCGTCACGAGCGCGAAGGCGACGACCGGCCACACCGCCATCGCCGGACGCCACGCTCCCGGATGGCCGGCGAGCCTGCCGCCGTCGCTGCGGACCAGGGCGGCGGTCAGGTTGCAGGCGGCGGAGAAGCCGAACGCGGCGATCGTGACGAGAACTGGCCAGAACAGACCGCCGCCGGTCCGGCGGCGGTGGCGGACCTCGAGGACGGCGGCGACGGCCATGGCCTCGCCGGTGCCGGTGATGACGACCGCAGCCCACAGCGGCTGGCCGGCCCACTCGGCGACGCGGCGACCGTGTGGACGCCGGCAACGGCGAACGCGCCGGCGCCGAGGAGGAACGGCAGCGCCCGGCGAGCAGTGCGCTCAAGCCAGCCCGGCCGGTGAAACGTGATCACTGGGATTCCTCCTTGCGGTCGAGCGCGGCGACCCGCAGGTCGAGGTCCGCCAGCACGGCGCGCCCTTCGCTGATCGCGGCAGCCGTCTGTCTGGACAGGTCCGGGTCGTCGGCGACGAGTCGCCGGGCAGCGGTCCGGACGAGGAAGGCGACCTCGGCGGCGACGTTCGTCCGGGCGACGGCCAGCGATGCCCGCTCGTCCGCCAGGCCGCTGGCCGGCTCGCGGGTGCTCACTTCCGCCACCCCGCTCCGTGCCTGCGCCGGCCACAGCCACGGCGGTTCATCGGGCATCGCCCGTGAGGTTGTCGGCCTCGGCGCGCAGGCGGTGCCACGAGCCGATCAGGGCTGATCGGTGTTGCCGCAGGTCGTCGAGGTCGGCGTCGGGCGGTGTGTCGCCGCCGTGGATCACCTGCTCGGTGGCGGTGATCGCGGCGTCGTAGTTGTCGGCGAGGGCGCGCAGCTGCGCGGCCAGGACTCGGCGGTCGAGGTCGGCCGGTTCCCGGTGCGGCCCGGGCAGCTTGGCGCTCATCGGGCCGTCTCGCTGGCGGTCCACTGGGCGGTCGCGCCGAGCGCCCTCAGCTGGGCGGTGGTGTGCCGCTCGGCGCTGTCGACCCGGGTCCAGATACCGGCGCCTTCATGTCGCCACGTCCAGCGGGCGCCACCGATGACGACCTCGGAGATAGTGCCCTCCGGGTCGTCGTCGCCCGGCTTGCCGTGGTCGTAGCTGCGGGTGCAGCCGCACCAGCGGCAGCCGCCCACCTCGTCGACGTCGCTGTGCTCAGCGCCCAGATGGCCGCACGGCGCGCCRTCGATGCCAAGGCAGACCACCGAGTCGACGCCTGCCAGGGCAGCCGGGGCGAACGCGACCAGCGATCCGCAGGCCCCCGCCTCACGCCACCCGTCGCCGCGGTGCTCGGCGACCAAGGCGCCACACTCGCAGCGCTCCACCACGATCGGCGGGCTGGGCGTCTTGTCCGTCACGGGCCCTCCTGCGCCGACATGTCCTGGGCTGGCGTCTCCCACGGTAGAGGGAACTGTATAGACAGTCAATACCGTCACTCTGGTAGTGACTGTCAAGACCGTCTCCCAGTACGGTCTGGCCATGGCGCCCGAGGAGCGGATCTACCGGAGGATCGAGGCGGACCTGCGCCGTCAGATCGCGGACGGCACCTTGCCGCCAGGCGCGAAGCTCCCGCCTGAGAAGGYGCTCGCCGAGCAGTGGGGGACGTCGCGGCCGACCGTGCGCCAAGCGCTCGCTCCGCTCGAAGTCGAGGGGCTCATCGACCGGCGGCCACCCTTCGGGACGTTCGTCCGGCGCCGCCCAGCCCTCGACACCCAGCACGTCATTCGAGACCGCGCTGTCTACCGTGACGAACGCGGCTACTACTTCGACCCCGCCGCGGTCGACTGGGTCGCGCTCGTCCCGCCGTCGCTGTCGCGCGGCCCGGCCCCCGCCGACATCGCGCGGATACTCCGCCTACCCGACGCGAACGCCGAAGTCGTCATCCGCGACCGGCGGATGGGGCCACCAGGGGGTGAAGTCCTCCAGATCGCCACGTCCTACATCCCCGCCGACCTGGCACACGGGACCGTCCTCGAAGCGATCAACAGCGGGCCAGGCGGGATCTTCGACCGCATGGAGCAGGACATGGGACTCCACCTGTCCTGGGAGGATCTCTACGGCGCGCGGATGCCGACCGGCGACGAAGCCGCGATCCTCGGGATTCCCGCTGGCGTACCCGTCTTTCGGATCATCTGCGTCACGCGCGATGAGTCCGGCCGCATCGTCGAGGTCAACGACCGGCGGATGTCCGCGGAATGGTTCATGGTCGCTCGCCCTCTGGCGAGGGCCGCCGAGGCGTAGGCCGTCTGGCCGGCCGGCGACCACCCGCCGGCCGAGACGGGACCGCCGGTCATGAGGCGACCGGCCCGAAAACCGACCACTCTGCGTGGTCACCATTCGATGCCGCGCAGGTGCTCCCTTCGGTGCGCGCTTCGTCGCCGCGCTCTTCGGGGATACTCCCGCCGGACCGCTGCCGGTTGCTGTCTGTGACGTCGATTCGCCACACCCAGGGGCCCGCCATGCTGGATTTCTCGGATCGGACTCCGGCCTTGCGCTTCGCGCGCTTGAGCTGATCGGTGCTGAACCCGTCGGCTCGGCCGGCCTTCTCGATGTCCCTCGGCGACGCCTCGCCACCGTGCCCGGTCAGGTAGTCGCGTAGCCAGTCGRCGGCTTCCGCGCGGTCGGCTTCGGCGTCGGGGTCGGGTGCACTGGAGGAGCTGAGCACGTCGGCGACGGTCCGGTCGGTGYGTCCGGTGAAGTGGAGCCGGCCGACGTGAGACGTGCCGCGCCCGGTTTCGACGACCGCGCTCGCGATGCCGTAGGTGAGCGAGGGGAGATCGTCCCTGCCGAGCGAGTTCTTCACCTGCGTCATGACACGACCGCCGGCAGCCGAGGCGTCCTCCGAGTCGTCCCGGGCGAAGCCGAACACGGCCCGGGGAACGTCCTTGAAGGCCCCGGAGCCGGTGATGAGCTGGGCTACATCGGTGCCGCTCGACTTGTTGAAGTGGGCGATTCCCAGGATGRCGGCGCCCGTGCGGTCCGCGATCCCGGCCAGCGGGTCCAGCGCGCGGCGAACCTCCCGGGTTCGGTGGCTGTCGAGTGTGGCGTCGAGCGCCGACATCAGSGGGTCGATCACGACGAGCGCGGCACCGAGATCGGTGATCGTCTCTTCGAGTAGGTCGTTGTCGACCGGCAGGGAGAGCGCGACCTCGGCGTCGTCGTCCTGGACCACGTCGAACCGGGCGACCTTGGAGCGGTCGGCACCGGCCGCGATCAGACGCGGGACGAGGGTGTGTTTCCAGGAGTCCTCGACGGCGGCATAGAGCGCCGGCCGTGGCGTGCCGTAGAACGAGCCCGGGAGCAGGCCACGGCTGACCTGAGCGGTGATCCACAACCCGAACGAGGACTTCCCGGTGCCCTCTCGGCCCGCGGCGAGCGACAGAGCACCCGCCGGGATCCGCCCCTCGCCCTCGTCCGTCCAGGCCCACACGACCGGCTCAGGGTCGATCGTGTCTGCCCACGTCACGCGGGCGCGCCGGCCCGAACGAGCAGGGCGGCCCCGCGAGGCGAGCACCTTGACGACGTCGCCGGCGACCTGGTCGACGTCAGCGCCCTTCCCGATCCGCTCGGCGGCGAGCGCGAGCGCCTCGGCCGTCCGGCGCCGGTCGCCTGCAGCCGCCACCTTGGCGACGTAGTACGGCACCATCGCCAGGTTGGGGACCACGGCGACCATGTCCGTCAGATCGGTGCTCTGAAGACCGTGATGGGGCGTGGCCCGATCCGCTGCCGCGCGGCGTCCGACCTCCGCCCACACGGCGCTCGGGTCGGGTGGGACGTCGGCCGCCCAGAGCTCGACGATCACCCGGTAGATCACCCGGTGGGATGGCAACCGGAAGTCCGCGCCTTGGTCGAGCCGGGCGATCGCGTCGACCATCGTCGTGGGGTCGGCGTACATCAGCGCGCCGAGCACGACCCGCTCGGCGTGAACGATTTCGTCCTCGTCGGCGGTGCTCACCGGCTGGCCGTGCCGTCGGTGCCGCGCGGCCGGCGCCTGCGCCAGCGGGTGGCAGGCGCGCTGGAGACCACGTCGAGGCCGATCTCMCACAGCGCTCGGTCCTCGACCTCCCAGGTAGACCAGCCGGCCGTCGAGGGCCTGGCCGAGGTCACGCGGCGGTCGGCTCGATACCGAGCAGCTCCAGCAAGGGCCGAACGGGGACCAGCCAGCGATCGCCGTTGTGGATGACGCGGGTCGGCCAGGTACCGGCGCGGACCATGGCCCTGGCCTTGGTCAGCCCCATGTCGAGGATCGACGCCGCCGTCTCGACGTCCACGATGACCGGCAGCGCACGCAACTGCTCAGCGCTCCACTGCCCCTGCGCGCCCGGATCTCGGCCACACTCAGCCGACCCCGCTGCCCCATCTCTCCCGCCCCGGCATCCTGTGCTCCCACGCGCAGCCTCCCCGGTCAAATTGGATCAAATTATGAGCATCTGTGAGTACAGACCCAGAACTACCCGTACGATCGCCACATGTCAACTAGGACCGGGCGCGATCGCCTACTGTGCCTGTATGCACAACCCCGACTGGTCGGAGAGGCAGGCCCGAGTGATCGGCGCTGAGATCCGGCGCCAACGGACCCGCCTTGGACTGAGCGCGCAGCAGGTGGYCGACCGCTGCTCGGAACTGGGACTCCAGATCAGCAGATCGCTGATCGCGAACACGGAAAACGAGCGACGGCCGGGCGTGACCGTCGCCGAGCTGGTCGTTCTCGCCGCGGTGCTCGGGGTCCCGCCCCTGCAACTGCTGTATCCGCTCGGCCACGTCGAGACCGTCGAGGCTATGCCCGGCCGAGTGGTCCCTACCTGGGACGCGGCGCGGTGGTTCGCTGGCGATGCGTCGCCGGATGGCCTACCGCCGTGGGCTCAGGTCAGCACGCAGGAGATCTTTCGTAGGCACGCAGCCGAGATCAACTACACCATCGCCGCGCGAGGTGAGGCTGAGCGCGTCGCTGAGAGGGTKGCGAGCGCGAGAGCCCGCATGGTGCCCGGCGGCGTGTCGGACGGTGAATATCACGCTGCGAGAATGGCTGCCAGCCGCGCACTCGAAAGCGCGACCAGCGAACGTTTCATTGCGGAGAAGACTGCTCGCCGGGCGGCTCAGTACCTGAAGCGGCTTCGGGACGCCATCCGGGCGACCGGCCTGACCCCGCCGCCGCTGCCGCCCAGCCTCGCCGATGTCGACAGCCTCGATCCAGGCATGCCTGAGAACGTGGGTGGGGGTCCAGCACCGAGCGGCTCCGACTGGCTGCGTGTACTCCTCTCCGAGCCGGAGGAAGGCGAGTGAAGCCGACGGTCAAGCATCTGTGTGGGTGCCGCGACCCCGAGACCCGGACGGCATATCCGTACGGGCAGTGCCCGAAGCTGTCACAGCGGGGCCATGGGTTCTGGGAATGGCGCGTCTACGTGCCCAAAGAACTGCAGACCCTCGTCGGCAAAAAGGAGCTGAAAGGCAGGGAGCCGTCGAAGACGGCGGCGGAGAAGGCTGCCGACGAGGCGATCGGGACGGTCCGCGCCGGGCAGCGCCACGCCGGCGGCCTCACCGTCAGGACCTACCTGGCCGAGCAGTGGCTGCCATCGAAACGAAAGCTGCGGCCGTCCACCCGGGCGCGCTACGAGCAGTTCATCCGGCTCTACCTCGTCCCGTACCTCGGCGACCTGCCGCTCGCCGGACTCCAGTCCCATCACATCGACACGATGTTCCGCCGGATCGAGGAGACCAACCCGACCCGGCGTAACCCCGTCGGGCCGGCGACGCTCGGCGACATCCGCGACATGCTGCGGGCGACGCTCGGCGACATCCGCGACATGCTGCGGGCGGCGCTGAACCACGCGCTACGCCAGCGGATGATCCCCTTCAACCCCGCCGTGACTGTCGAACTGCCCGAGCACGCGGCACCCGAGGTTGAGCCCTGGGAGGCGGAAGACGTCGGCGTCTTCCTCGACGAGGCGGCCGGCGAGCGGCTCTTCGCGCTCTACGAGCTCGCCGCACTGCATGGGCTGCGCCGCGGCGAGCTGTGCGGGCTGACCTGGCCCGACCTCGACGTGCTCACCGGGGTCCTACGGATTCGCCAGCAGATCACCCGGTCGGGCAAGGAGACGCACGTCGGGCCACCGAAGACGTCAGGCAGCAAGAACAAGGTCGATGTCGACGCGGGCACAGTCGACAGCCTGCTCGCCTGGCAGGTCGCCCAGGAGCAGGAGCGCGCCGATGTTGGCCTGGCGTGGAACAACGGCACGCTGCCGAACGAACACGGCGTCCCGACGCAGCTCCGCGACCTGATCTTCACGCGGCCAGACGGGCGCCACCTGGACCCGGAATACGTGACCCGGCACATGCACGTCATCGCGAAGCGGGCCGGCCTGCTGGGCACAGTGAAGGTCGCCGCGGCCGTCGGTGCGACCGAGGTAGCGATCGGGAACCTCTACCGGAAGGCCGCCGGCGACTGGAACGTCTACGTCGGCCGGGAGGACGCCGGCCACACGGTGCGGGTCGTGGGCGCGCACCGGGTAGGCGGCCGGTATCTCCTCACACTCGCCGAGCCGCTGTCGGTCGTCCTCGATGCGGGGACCGAGCTTGGCCGAGGGCTGCTCCCCCGCCGTCGTCTCCACGATCTGCGCCACGGAAGCGCCAGCATCCAGCTGGCCGCAGGCCTCGATATCACGATCATCTCGAAGAGGCTTCGTCACTCTTCGCCAGCGATCACGGGGAAGATCTACGCGCACATGCTTCGGTCGACGGGCCAAGCCGCGGCCGAGGCGGTCGCCGCGGCGATCCCTCGCCGTAGGCGCGTCGCCCAGCCATCGCCCAGCGAGCCTCCGGCCGGACCCCGCGTGGTGCGGCCGGCTGGCGTCGATGCTGGTCAGGGCACGAAAAAGGCCCGGCCAAAGGCCGGGCCTCTCGTGGAGGTGGCGGGAATCGAACCCGCGTCCTCCGGCCCCGACACAGGGCTTCTCCGGGCGCATCCTGCTACTTGTTTCTCAGCCTCGTCGGACACGCAGGCAAGCCGACATAGGCTCAGTCGCTGTTTGATGTCCCGACCGACCCCGCGACCAGGTCAGCCGGTGATCCTCCTAGCGACGTCAGATTCTGGGCCGGAGGCTCTCCCAGACTGACGACTACCTAGTCCCTCTTAAGCGGCGAGCGCGTAAGTGGGGGTAGTGGGCTGCGTCTTGTTGGCAGCTGTTGTTCTGAACGGATCGTTAACGAGATAACCGCTCATCCTCGGCCCGCTTCCCCTGCCTCGACGTCCGGAGTCGAAGCCGGTCACCCCCAAGTTCTGATCAGTTACGACGTTTCAGTGTACCGCAGACGCAGACGCAGACGCAGACGCAGACGCAGACGCCGGCACCAGCCAACAGACGCTCCTGCCAACCCGACCCATCGCGCGCGTCACTGCGTCCAACGCTCGGACGCCGGCTCCATGTTCCCACGTCGGRCACCCCGCGTACCAACGGGTTTCCGATGTGGCGGCTGTGGCGGGCGTGGCGGCCGCGCGTCACAGCGGCCCGGCYCCGTGGGCATGCCGTCGCGGGCAACGTCGTTGTACGGAGTTGTTGTATGGATAACGGCTACCAGACGACCAGCGCCTCGGGAGATCACCGTGGAGATCAAGGAACTGGGACATCTCGTCCTCTACGTCCGGGACATCGAGCGTTCCAGCGCCTTCTACCGGGACGTACTCGGCTGGCGGCAGATCTTTCCCGACCCGGCGGGCGCGGACGGCAACCCACTGCGGGCCCCGGCCGCCGCGTTCTCCTCCGGACGCACCCACCACGAGCTGCTCCTCATCGAGGTCGGCGAGGACGCGGCGGCCATACCCCAGGGCCGGCGGGTGGGATTGTACCACTTCGGGCTGAAGGTTGGCGACAGCGACGACGAGCTGCGCGCGGTGCTCGYCCGTCTGCACGACGCGGATGTGACCGTCGTCGGCGCGTCGGATCACACGGTCACCCACAGCTTGTACATCCTCGACCCGGATGGCAACGAGATCGAGCTCTACATCGACGTTCCCGGGGTCGACTGGCGGAGCACTCCCGCGCTCGCCGCGGCTCCGGTCCGTCCGTTGCGGCTCTGATCAGATCAGAAGATCAGATCAGAGCCGCCGAAATCAGAGGCGCCGGGAGTTCCCGCCTTCCGCCGCACGGGCCGTCGCTCGGTGAAACTGTGCCCATGCGACCGTCCCCCGACCAGCGTCGGCGGCTGCCGACTCTGCTGGTGGCGTTGGCGATCCTCAGCGGTCTCGTCGACGCGGTCAGTTTTCTCGGACTCGGCCGGGTGTTCGTGGCCAACATGACCGGAAACGTCGTCCTGCTGGCCTTTGCGCTGGCCGGGGCCCCGGGCCTGTCCGCCGACCTGTCGGCGCTGGCCCTGGCTGGCTTCCTGGCCGGAGCCGTCATCGCCGGACGGATCGGCACGGTGACCATAATCGGCGGTCGCCGCTTCTCGTGGTTGATCATCGCGATGGCCRCGCAGACCGGGCTGATGGCCGGCGCGCTGATCGCCACGCTGGTCACCCAGGGACTCGGTACGGAACCCGAGATCCCCGAGATCCCCGGGGCCCGGCCCTATGCCGTCATCCTCCCGCTGGCCCTCGCGATGGGCCTGCAGCACGCGACGGCTCGGCGGATGGCCGTTCCGGACATCCCGACGAATGTGCTGACCAGCACGTTGACCGGGATCATCATCGACTCCCGGCTCGGCGGAGGAACGGGCCGCGGTGGGGCGCGGCGGACGCGGCGGTTCGCCGGCCCCGTCGCCATGTTCGCCGGAGCCCTGATCGGGGGCCTGTGCCTGCTCCATCTCGGCCGGATCGTCCCGCTCGTCCTGGCGACCGGTACCGTCGCCGGCTGCCTGATCGCCACCGTGACCGGCACCGTTGCGGCGCCATGATCAGGAAGCCGGAGAGACTTCGCCACCCGCGCCGCCCGGCCTGGTCGCACGGCGCCGCTGCCGGATGACGACCGTCGTGTCGAGACCGCCCTCGCCGTCCGCCTGGGCAGCTGCGAGATCCCGCTCAGCCAGCTCGATCATCGGCAGCGGGATACCACGCCGGCCCGCCTCGGCAAGGCAGATCCGCAGATCCTTGCGCATCCAGTCGACCGCAAACCCGAAATCGAACTCGTCGCGCACCATGGTCTGACCACGATTCGCCAGGTACCACGAGTTGGCGGCGCCGCCGGCCACGGCGGAAAGCACCAGATCGGTGTCCAGACCGGCGGCAATAGCAAAGTTGATGGCCTCGGCCGCCCCTTCGACGGCTCCCGCCACCAGAATCTGATTGACCATCTTGGTGAGTTGTCCGCTACCGACCGGCCCGATCCTCGTGATGGTCGCGCCGTAGGCGGCGAGCACCGGCCTGGCCCGCTCGATCGTCTCAGGATCCCCACCGCACATGATGCTCAGCCGGCCGGCCATGGCACCCGCCTCCCCGCCGGAGACCGGGGCATCGACGAAACCGACGCCGACCTCGGCGGTGCGCGCCGCGATCTCCTCCGCAAGTTCCGCGGAGGTCGTCGTGTGATCGACGATGATCGCACCAGGCCGAAGCGCCCCCAGCACCCCGTCGGCACCGAGGACGACCTCGCGGACGTCGTCATCGGCACCGACGCAGAGGCAGACGACGTCGACCTCGGTCGCCGCGGCGGCGGGCGACGGCGCGATCCGGCCGGAATGTTCCTCGGCCCAGCGTGCCGCGGTCGCGGCCGTGCGATTGAACGCGGTGGTGGAGAACCCGGCCCGAACCAGGTGACCGGCCATGGGAAATCCCATCGTGCCCAGTCCGACGAAGGCAACACGCATGAACGTCACTCCTGTTTCGCCCCCGATGGCGTCCACCGGGATCGGTCGGTCATGAGAGTCGGTCGGTCATGAGAGTCGGTCGCCACCGCCCCGACATCCGATACCCCCGACATCCGATACCGGGGTGCAGACGAAGGCCCAGGGAGCTCCACGCAGCCTCGTCATCACCACGGTGACGGCCGGTCCACCGGGAATCAGATCACGACGGCGGGGTAGCAACCGGCGACGGATCTCCTCGACGTCGCCGGCGAGACCGCGTCGCCGGACGTCCAGCGACCCGATCTCACGAGACCGCAACAGGTCCGCGATCCGGCGCACGTCGAAGGGCAGCTCGGCCTCGATGCACAGCAGGCGGGCGAAGGGGGTCGTCACTGCCTCGTCGGAGGTCAGGAAGGCGATCATCGGATCAATCTGCCAGGCTCCGAGGCGCCGCCCGAGCTCGCCGATCAGGCCCGCCCGAGTGACCGCCGGGCTCGGATCGTGGAGGAACCGGCCCGGAGCCGCTACCCGACCGGCTAGCTCGCCGACCCGACCCACCCGACCCACCCGACCCGCCCGACCTGTATCCGCCGGGACGACTGGATCCGGGGTCCCGGTGAGGCTCACCGGCGCTCCCCTGGCCCGCAGGGACGCCGAGCCGCCCGGCCCGGGCAGCACAGTGGCGCGACGCGGGGMGGTCGCGAGGGCCGGTGAAAACAGTACGGCCTCCTTGAGATCCCGTCCGTCGGCCACGAACTCGATCTCCCAGCCGGGGGGAACCAGCTCCGTCGCCAGCCCTGGCGCGGCCTTCACCGCGACGGCCGCAACCTTGTCGGCAAGCCCGAAGCACCAGGCCAGCGGCGGCTCGCTCGCCCGCGACACCAACCGACGGTCGCCGGCACGCCGGGCCGGATCGACGAACACGGCGTCGCATCCGGAGAGGTCCACCTCCCGCACGTCGGACAGGCGCGTCTCGAGGCATCCCGTCGGCACGGTCGATCCCGTGGGCGGCGCGGTCGTGGGCAGCACCGTCGTGGGCAGCACCGTCGTGCCCTCGACCGCGTGGACGGCGACGTTGAGCGCGGCCATCCGCAGATGAACCGGATCCCGGTCGACGAGCATGATCTCCCGGCCCCGCGCGAGGGCCAACGCGTCCCCGCCGATCCCCGTGCACAGGTCGGCGAGCCGGCACAGACCGGCGAACCGCGCGGCCCGATGCTCGGCCGCCGCCTGCGAGGACGCTTGTTCCAACCCGGCTCGGGTGAAGAACATCCGATCGGCCCGAGCAAACTTGACCATCGCGCGCCGCCTCAGCTCCGCCTGAGTGAACGCGGCGGCGAGGAGCGCGGGGGACACGCCCTCGGCGCGCAGGCGGGCACCGACAGCCAGTTCCCGGGCCGCGCCTCCACCGGCACGCTCATCCTCGGCAAATGCCGCGACCGCCGCCGCCAGCACCGCCTTACCCTGGGCGCTCAGCAGGGCCTCGAACTGCGCCAGCCGGTCGCCGTCGGAGGCGGTCACGGCGACCCGGATGCTGCCGGAACCGGCGAATCCGCGGCACGACGACGAAATAACGACGACGGGAACATCGACAGAAACGTCGACAGGAACATCGGCGGCACCACGGACGGTGTCATGGACGGCTGGCTATCAGAGGTAGCGCCCCTTGGCTCGGCGGCCCATCGCCCGGCCGATCTCCCGGGCCGCGTCCCGCTCCGCGATCGCGTGCCGTTTGTCGTAGGACTTGCGGCCACGCGCCAGCGCAATTTCGATCTTCGCCCGCCCGTCCTTCCAGTAGAGCGAGAGCGGGACCAGCGTGAGCCCACCCTCCTGGGTCTTACCGACCAGCTTTTCGATCTCCGCCCGGTGCAGCAGCATCTTGCGCTTGCGGCGGGGAGCGTGGTTCGTCCAGGTCCCCTCGGTGTACTCGGGGATGTGCACGTTGTGCAGCCAGATCTCACCATCGCTGATCTGGGCGAACCCGTCGACGAGCGAGGCCCGCCCGGCCCGCAGCGCCTTCACCTCGGTGCCACGGAGCACCAGCCCAGCCTCGTAGGTGTCGAGGATGTCGTAGTCATGCCGGGCGCGCTTGTTCTGCGCGATCAGTCTGCGCCCCGTCTCCCTCGGCACTGTCCTGTCCCTCTTCCCACACCGTTCGCGAAATCTTCTCCGAACCTACGTCCTGCCTCCCGCGTCGGTGACACGCCGGCTCCACCGCGAGGACACCCATGGTATCGATCATGTGAGCGCCATCGTCGGTCGCCGGCGTGGCCCGGGTGACGTCGCCGAGCGCTCCGTAGGGCGACGAGCGCCGTCAGCGCGCCCCGCGGAGGAGCCGCCGCGGCGGCGCGACCTGGGCGTTCAGCACCTTCCACCTCCTTGCTCGGCTGTCGAGCTTGCTCGGCCGTCGAGACGATGGACTTGATGACGATGGACTTGATGAACGGTGCCAGCGAGTACTATACTCGAACACAAGTTCGATGGCCAGAGTGTTCAGGCGGATCGGCGGCGATTCCTGCCGGCAGATCCAACCGCTCCCTCTACGCGCCCATGACAGGCGGCATGATGCATCCAGTGACCAGACCCGGTTCATCGCTTCGGCCCGGCTCACAGTCCAGTCCGGGCGAGTCCAGTTCAGGCAAGTCCAGCCCGCGCGAGGAAGCAGAGGCTCTGGGCCCCCGCGACACCGGAGTCGACGACCGTGGTTCTCTTTCCCGTCATCTGGACTCATCGATGGTTTATGGTCGTCGTGTAGCTGAACTCGACGCGGACGGATGTCTCCGGGCAGATGTGGAGATCGGTCGGGAGATCGCGCGCTGGGAGGCGGCACGGCTGCTCGTGAGAGCGAGGTTCGCGCAGCTACGGCCGCCCACGGAAGAGGATGAGAGCGGGGTTGCTAGGGGATTTCACGAGTTCGCGGGAGACGAACTGGCCGCCGAGCTGAGAATGTCATCAGCGGCGGRAAACAAACAGTTGGGTTTCGCGGTCGGCGTCGTCCGCCGCATGCCGGCCGCGCTGACTGCCCTGGAACATGGTGAGCTAGATTCCCAGCGGCTGACCGTGCTGGAACGACTGACAGCCAACCTGTCGGACGACCAGGCCGCGGACGTGGCGGAGACGGTTCTGCGTCGGGGTGGGCGGCCGAGCCACGCAGCGTTCGCGGCCGCCGTTCGACGGCGTGTGGTGCTGGTAGACCCTCAGGGCGCGGAACAGCGTCGCCGCAGGGCGACGAAGGCGCGTCGGGTGACGGTGCGGGCCGAGCCGGATGGTATGGGCCGCATCTCGGCCTCGCTTCCGGCGGACCGCATGCTCGCGGCGTTTCGACGAGTGGACCTTCTGGCGAGGAGGGCGGGCGGTGCGCAGGACGGTCGCGGGCTCGAGCAGCGTCGGGCCGACGTTTTCTACGACCTGCTGATGGGGCGGGATCGTGACCGTGTAAGTATCGAGATGCAGGTGGTCGTGTCGGCTTCCTGTCTGCTGGGTATGTCGGAACAGCCGGCGGAACTTCCCGGTTATGGCCCGATACCGGCCGGACTCGTTCGCGAGATGGCCGAGAACCCCCGGTGCACATGGCGGCGGATACTGATGGATCCGCCGGAAGGACGAGTTCTGGAGGTCAGCCGGCGTCGCTTTCCCTCGGCCGCCCTGGCTCGTCATGTTCGAACTCGAAACCCTACATGTGTCTTTCCGGGATGCGAGCAGCCTTCCATTCACTGCGATCTTGATCATACCAGGCCGCATCGTCGAGGTGGCCAGACGAGCGAGCAGAACCTCGGGCCAAAATGCCGGAGGCATCACCGGCTGAAACACTCGGGTGAAAAGCGGCCTAGGCGTGACGCCAAGCAAGGAGCTACGAGAAGACCGGGGCGGCCGGGCACATCATCTCCTGATCAATCCACGCAGAAGGGATGGTCCGTGTGCCAGCCCAGGCCTGGACATTTCACCTGGACGAGCCCGGAGGGACGCCAATATGAGGTGTCACCCAAAGATTATCTCAAGGAAGTATTCATCKAGGATGATGTCCAGTTCGAATCGAATCGAATCGAATCGAAGCGAACCGGGGCCGAGCGACGGATGACGCCTCAGACCCGCAGATGACGGCGGAGCGCCACCGAAGCCATCACGGCGGCGGCGAGCACACCGACCCCCAGCACGACGGCCGCGGTCTCCCAGACCGCCGACCAACCGAACAGGGGGAACATCGTCTGCTTCGCGAACCGGCCGTCCACCAGGTAGATCTTGRCCAACGCAAGCACGCCCGTGGCGAGCAGCCCGCCAACCAGCCCCACCGCCGCGATCTCCAAGACGAACGGAGCCCGGATTGTTCCGTTGGAAGCACCGACCATCTTCATGATCGAAGTCTCCCGTCGCCGGGCGTGCGCCGAGATCCGGATCATCGTGTAGATGAGGGCGAAGGACGCCAGGGCCTGCACGCCGGCGAGGGCGAAAGCGCCCGCTGTGAAGGCGTCGAGGAACCGGTACAACGGGTCAAGCAGGCYGCGCTGGTCGCGAACAGCTTCCACCCCGTCGAGGCCGGTGTAGGTGACGACGATGTCGCGGGCCRCTCGCGGATCGGTAAGCGTGAGTCGTAGCGCCGCGGGCAGGTCGTCGGGTCCGACACCGGCGAGGACGTCGGGCGATCCACGGAAGTCCCRGCGGAAACGGTCGTACACCTGCTGTTTGCTTTCGTACCGCACGTCGGCGACCAGTGGATCCGCCGCGATCTCGGCATCGAGGGCAGACCGCTCGCCCGGGGTGATGCCATCGGAGAGATCAACGACGACCTCGATCTGGTCGAGCAGGAAGTCGTCGATGGTGTGCACCTGCGCCCGCAGGAGCAGGCCCGACCCCAGCAACGCCAGGCAGATCGTGACAGTTATGATCATGGCACAGGTCATCGCCAGGTTGCGGCGCAGGCCCGTCCACAGCAGCGACGCCAGCAGACCCGGTCGCATCAGCGGACCCGGTCGGCCGGCACCCTGGGCCGGGGCCGGGGAATCATCGGCACCGCCAGATCATCCTGGTTGTAACGTCCGCGAGCCTCGTCCCGGATCAGCGCGCCGTCGCTCAGCTCGARCACCCGGCGGCGCATCGCGTTGACGAGCGACGCGTTGTGGGTGGCCATCACGACGGTGGTGCCGGCCTGATGAACAGTGTCGAGCAGGTTCACGATCTCGATGCTGGTGTTCGGATCGAGGTTGCCGGTCGGCTCGTCGGCCAGCAGGATCCGTGGACRGCCAACGAACGCCCGGGCGATCGCGACCCGCTGCTGTTCGCCTCCGGAGAGTTCGTCGGGATACCGGTCCGCCTTCTCCGCGAGGCCGACCAGGTCGAGTGCCTCCGGCACGACGCTGCGCACGACATGCCGAGGACGGCCGACCACGTCAAGGGCGAACGCGATGTTCGCCGTTACGGTCCGATTCGGTAGCAGGCGAAAGTCCTGGAAGACACAGCCGACCAGCCGGCGCAACTGGGGCACCCCGCGGTCCGGGATCCGCGCGACGTCACGGCCAGCCACCAGCACCCGGCCGGACGTCGCTCGTTCCTCCCGCAGCAGCAATCGCAGCAATGTGGTCTTACCCGATCCGGACGGACCCACGAGGAAGACGAACTCACCGACACCGATCTCCGCGGTGACATCGACCAGCGCCGGCCGGTCGCCGTTCGGGTACCGCTTGCTCACGGAACTCAAAACAATCATTGCGCCTTCCCGCACGCCTATGACTTTCAGTAGCCGTATGGTAGGGCGTGACGAAGGTCGGGGACCGCAGGTTACGCCCGACCGGAATCTCCGGGAACAGCCCGGACGGGTCGCCGCCCGCCCGATCRACCTTTGACGGAGCGGCACGCCACCGTGCGCGGGCGTAACGTGGAAGTCGATCGTGCGCGTCGCCAGCGGTCGTGCTCCATCCGGAACGTCCGGGTGTTGTCCCCCATCCCGGGGAAGTGCGACGATCGCCCGATCATGGCATCCGTCACGGGTGGGAAGGAGGCGCCATGGGCAGCGAGGATCTCGTCTGCGCGCGCTGCGCCGGACTAGTGGTCGAAGGCCGGTGTCCCACCTGCCGCGCCTCGCGCGAGTATCTGCGCCAGAACTTCTTCCAGATGTCACCGCAGGTGATCGTCGCACTGATCGCAATCGTGATGCTACTGGCGGTCCTCGCCGCCCGTCACGTCTCCTGAGCCCGGCCACGCTGGGACCGCCCCGACGGTACCTATCACGCCTGCAAGTCGATCACGTAGCGTAACCACATCTCCGATTACGATGACCGCGGGAGAACTGATCGCGGCTTCGGCCGCGAGCTGGGCGATATCCACCAGGGGCCCGATGATAATCGTCTCATCGGCTGTCCCGCCAGCGTGGATCACCGCGGTCGGAGTCTCCGGCCGGCGGCCCCGCTTCACCAGCTCGTGACTGATCTCAAAGAGTGCCCCGACGCCCATCAGCACGACGACCGTGCCCGGACCGGTAGCGAGCGCGTCCCAGTCGGCAGTGGAACCGGGATGCGAAGGATCGATGTGGCCGCTGACGACGGCCACGTCCTGGGTGATGCCCCGGTGGGTCACCGGGATCCCGGCGAGCGCGGGGACCGCGACGGCGCTCGTCACCCCGGGGACGATCTCGCAGGGCAGGCCGGCCGCGGCGCAGGCCAGAGCCTCCTCGCCGCCACGACCGAAGACGAACGGATCGCCGCCCTTGAGCCGGACGACACCGAACCCGCGCAGTCCCCGATCGACGACCACCGCGTTGATCTCGTCCTGGGTCAGGTTGTGACCGTGCGGCGCCTTGCCCGCATCGATGATCTCGGTACCGGGTCGCACCTCGTCCAGCAGTTCACGGGGAGCCAGCCGGTCGACCACCACGACATCCGCAGCTTGGAGCAGCCGTAGACCGCGTACGGTGATCAGATCCGCCCGCCCGGGACCGCCACCGACAAGGGCCACCCATCCGCCCGGGGCTGTCTGCGCACCGGTCATCTTCGTCCCCTCCCGCGTCGGCTTTCTCCCAGTGTGCGGCCTGACCAGCCCGTTCGGGGCCGATCACCGTAGCCGACCGTTTCGGCTGATCGCCCGACTGATCGCCTCAGCTGACCGGCCGGGCCGCCGCGACGGGGCCGACCAGCACCCGACCGTCCTGCACCTGCACCGGGTAGACGGGGATGCGCACCCCCTCGGCATCGAGGCACTCCCCCGTCGCCAGGTCGAACGCCTGCTTGTGCAACGGCGAGAAGACCACGGCCYGGTCTCCGCGGGAGCCGACGAGACCCCGGGAGAGCACGTTGGCCAGGCCGATCGGGTCGGCGTTGCCGACGGCGAGCACGGGACCGTCGCTCAGCCGGAAGATGGCCACTTGGGCGCCGTTGACGAGCGCGGCCACGCCGCGATCGGGAGTCAGATCGTCCAGGGCACAGATGTCGGTCCAGATCATGGCGGCCTCCAAATCGTCCGTGATGCGCCTACTTGCCTATCCAGAGGCTTTTGTGTCCGTTTCGTCCCTCTGGATAGGCAAGGAGCCTGGATAGGCAAGGAAACGGTCAGCCACCACGGGTAGCGTGGCACCGGCGATGAGGGCCGCCCGCTCGGCCGGGCGGGCCGGCCGGGGCTGGCCGCGTTCGAGGACGTGGATGACGTCGGGGTCGGCCCCCTCGGGGGCGTTGACGAACGAGGCGAACCGGCGCAGTGCGACCGGATCGGCCAGCGTCGTCTTCCACTCGTCCTGATAGGTCGCGACGTGGTAAGCCATGGCCGTGTCAAGCTCGGCGCAGATGCCCAGCGAGTCGTCGACGATGACCTCGCGGACATGCCCAAGGCCGCCGTCGAGGCTCTCCACCCACGGCGCGGTGCGCTGGAGGCGATCGGCGGTGCGCACATAGAACATCAGAAAACGGTCGATGTAGCGGACGAGCGTCTCGGTGTCGAGGTCGGAGGCGAACAGCTCCGCGTGCCGGGGCCGATGACCGCCGTTGCCGCCCAGGTACAGGTTCCAGCCCTGCTCGGTGGCGATCACCCCGACGTCCTTGGACCGCGCCTCCGCGCATTCCCGGGCACAGCCGGAGACCGCCATTTTGATCTTGTGAGGGGATCGCAGGCCGCGGTAGCGTAGCTCCAGGTCGACGGCCAACGTGGTGGAGTCCTGTACGCCGTAGCGGCACCAGGTCTCCCCGACGCAGGACTTCACCGTCCGCAACGCCTTGCCGTAGGCGTGTCCGGACTCGAGTCCGGCGTCGGTCAGCCGCTTCCAGATCTTCGGCAGCTGCTCGGCCCGGGCGCCGAAGAGGTCGATGCGCTGCCCGCCGGTGATCTTCGTATAGAGGTTGAAGTCCCGGGCCACCTCGCCAATCAGGATGAGCGTCTCGGGCGTGACCTCGCCGCCGGGCAGCCGGGGGACGACCGAGTACGTGCCGTCCTTCTGCATGTTCGCGAGCAGGTGGTCGTTGGTGTCCTGCAAGGCGGCCTGCTCGCCGACTAGGACGTACCCGTTGTAGAGGGAGGCAAGAATCGAGGCCACCACCGGCCGGCAGACCTCGCAGCCCCGGCCCCGACCGTGCTCGGCGATCAGCTGCGAGAACGTCGTGATCCCCCGCACCCGGACGATCTCGAACAGTTCGGCCCGGCTGACGTCGAAGTGCTCGCACAGCGCCTTCGACACTTCGAGGCCCGCGGCGGCGAGCTGCTGGCCGAGGATCGTCCTGAGCATCGGCACGCAGCTGCCACAGCTCGTGCCCGCGTTGGTGCACCCCTTGATCCCAGCGACGTCGGTAAGGCCATTCGCGCTGATCGCGGCGCAGATCTGACCGTGGGTGACGTTGTTGCACGAGCAGATCTGCGCCCCGGCGGAGAGCGCCACCCCGGCCCCGGAGCCGCCGGCCCCGGCGACGTCGCCGGCCGGCAGGATGAGCCGCGCGGGATCGTCCGGCACGACCCCGGCGGAGCCGACCATGGCCCGCAGCGTTCCGTACTCCCCCGCGTCGCCGACAAGGATGCCACCGAGGACGCTACGCGCGTCGTCGGAGAGCACCAGCTTCTTGTAGACCTTGGCCACCGGGTCGGCGAACGTGATAGGCAGCGCACCGGGAGTCGTCCCGAAGGCGTCCCCGAAGCTCGCGACATCGACGCCGAGCAACTTGAGCTTGGTCGACATGTCGGCGCCGGTGAAGGTCGCGTCGCCGCCAAGCAGACGGTCCGCGACGACCTCGGCCATCGCGTATCCGGGCGCGACCAGCCCGTACACCCGTCCGGCCGCCAGGGCGCACTCGCCGACGGCATAGATGTGCTCGTCGCTGGTGCGGCAGCCCTCGTCGACGACGATGCCACCGCGATCCCCGACGTCGAGTCCGCACTCGCGGGCCAGAGCGTCCCGCGGGCGGATCCCCGCCGAGAACACGACGACGTCGGTGTCGAGGCCGGCCAGCCCCTCGGGGTGACGGGCGAAGACCATTCGGGCGACCCGCCCGTCGGCATCGGCCTCGATCCGCTCGGTGGCCGTGTCGGTGTGGACGCCGATCCCGAGCCCGGTGATGTGGGCTCGCAGTGTCTGCCCGCCGGCCTCGTCGACCTGGGCCGGCATCAGCCGGGGCGCGAACTCGACGACGTGGGTGGCCAACCCCAGGCTACGCAGCGCGTTCGCCGCCTCCAGGCCGAGCAGGCCGCCACCGACGACCACACCGGTCCCGGTCCGGCTGCCGCGCGCCGAGGCGGAGATCGCATCCAGGTCCTCGATCGTGCGGTAGACGTGGCAGCCGGTGGCCTCCCGGCCGGGTACCGGTGGGACGAACGGGTAGGAACCGGTCGCAAGCACCAGCGCGTCGTACCGGTAGGTGCGGCCGGCACCGGTGGTCACCGTCCGGGCGGCCCGATCGACGGCGACGACCGGTTCACCGAGACGCACTCGCAGCCGGGGGTGCTCAAGGAATCCGTCCTCGACGAGGCTGAGGTCCTCCGCGGTGGCCCCGGTGAAGTACGCCGAGAGGCCCACCCGGTCATAGGCGGGCCGAGGTTCCTCCGCGAGGACCGTGACATCCCATCGCCCMTCGACGTCGCGGTCCCRCAGCRCCGCCAACAACCGATGCCCCACCATGCCGTGGCCGACGACCACCAGTGATCGAGAAGACATCCGCGCACCACCCGCACGTCCGAACCGATGGGTGCCGGTCCGAACGGGCACCCGCTACGGCCAGAACCGTACGAACCCAGGATGTCAACGCTGACTCGAAGTCAGGTCGGTCCGGCTACAAGGCATGCACTCCACGACACGACGGGATGTGAGATGCCCGACGAACGCTCGATGCGGACGTCGTGAATACGCAACGGTGCCGGTTAACACCGGCGTTGCACACCGGCAAGCGCGTGGACATGGCCGTGTCCGATCCTGCGGTGACCGGGGGATCGGCGCGGGACCCCAGCCCAGGAGGTAGCCTTGTGACAATCCGTAGTCCCGGGCGGCCCGACGCTGGCGACCGGTCCGGCGCACCCGGGACCGCCGGAACACCCGAAACCACCAGCCCGCCCGAAACCACCAGCGCACCCGGGATGTTCCCGGCGTCGGCGACATCGAGGGAGCCGGCCGTCAGCGCCGCGCTGCCACCGCTGCTCGGCTTCACCGTCGGGGTCACGGCCGCGCGTCGCCGCGACGAGCTCGCGAACCTCCTCGAACGGCGCGGAGCCCGGGTGGTCCATGCCCCGGCCCTGCGCATAGTGCCGCTTGCCGACGACAGCCTGCTGCTCGCCGCGACCCGGGAGTGCCTCACCCGGCCGCTGGACGCGGTGATCGCCACGACGGCAATCGGCTTCCGCGGCTGGGTGGAGGCCGCCGAGGGCTGGGGGCTCGGCGAGCGGCTGCGCGACCGGCTGGACGGCGCCCGGCTGTTCACCCGCGGGCCGAAGGTCACCGGCGCCGTCCGGGCCGCGGGGCTGACCGAGTGCTGGTCGCCCCGCTCGGAATCCGGCGCCGAGCTCGTCGCCCATCTGCTCACGGAGAACCTGGCCGGGCTGCGCATCGCGGTGCAGCTACACGGCGAGCCATTGCCAGACATGGTCGAGGGACTGCGCGCGGCGGGTGCCGAGGTCGTCGAGATACCGGTGTACCGGTGGGAACCACCGGACGATCTGCGGCCGGTCCGCCGGATGGTCGAGCTCATCGTCACCGGCGKGGTCTCCGCGGTCACCTTCACCAGCGCRCCCGCCGTGGTGAGCCTGCTACGGATCGCCCGGGAGATGGGACAGTTCGACGAACTGCTGACCGCGCTGCGTGGCGAGGTACTGCCCGCGTGCGTGGGTCCGGTCTGTGCCGCCCCCCTCGAACGGCAGGGCGTGGCGACGGTGACCCCGGACCGGTTCCGGCTCGGAGCACTCGTGCGCACGCTGTCCGACGAGCTCCCGCGTCGCCGGGTGCGGACCGTCGAGGCCGCGGGGCACGTGCTGCGGGTCCAGGGCGGGGCAGTGATCGTCAACGGCGAGCCGGTGATGCTCGCACCCAGGACCGCGGCAGTCCTCGACGCGCTGACCGAGCGTCCCGGCCGGGTGCTGTCCCGAGCCGAGCTGCTGCGCCGGACGGGCACGGCCGGGCTGACCGACGAACACGCGGTCGAGATGACCGTCGCCCGGTTACGCACCGCGCTGGGACCGGCCGGCTGCGCGGTCGAGACCGTCATCAAGCGGGGCTATCGGCTCGCGGTCGTGTGAGAGAGCACGCGGTAACCGCCGGGCCCCGGACTCCAGTTTCCCGCGCCCCCGTCGTCAGGCGCCTCGGCCGAGCCGCCAGCGCGCCGCTCGATATGTCCGCCACCCCGACTGCAGTCCTCGCCGGACGCTGAGCAGGGCGTCGCGATGCCCCTGGGAAACGAGCCGAAGGATGTCGGCCGCCCCAGCGGCCCGATTGACGATCAATCGGCTGATGGCGAACCGGGACAACGTCGGTTGATGAATGCGGTATCCGACCTCACAGGCTGATTCGAACCCGGCGGCCGCGACGACATGGCGCACCGCCGCACAGTGATAACCGAAGGGGTAGCAGAAGCTGTCCGGACGCCGGCYGGTTCTCTCCTCGATCAGCCGCCGGCTGGCGGTGACGTCGTACCGCGCCAGAGCGGTCGGCACCACGTCGAGCTCCAGATGACGGTGACCGTGCGAGCCAAGCTCGATGCCCTCCCCGGCGAGCGCGGCGAGGTCGGACCAGTCCAACAGGGGGAGGTTGCGCTCGGTGTAGCCATCCAGCCAGGTGGCGCGCCGGCCGACGAAGGCGGTCGGCACATACAGGGTAGCGCTGGCCCCGATCGCCCGCAGAGCGGGCACCGCGGTGGTGACGAAGTCCTCGAAGCCGTTCTCAAAGGTAATCACCACCTGGCGGCGGGTGGGATGTGCCAGCGCGTCAGTGAGACCGGTGAGGTGGTAGCCGCTTTCGACGAGGGCCTCGAGCTGCTCGGCGAAGGCACCGGGAGGGACCTCCCAGCGTCGGAAGTCCGCACTCACCGAATCACCGACGCCGTGGTACATAAGGACGGGCAGGGGCATCGTGGGCGCACCCTCGAACACGCCGCCTGCGGCGCCGGACGCCGCAGGCGCCAGGGAGGTCACGGCGTTCCCGTACCGGCGAGACTGGCCATCTTGCCCGGATTTGCACCGTTATTTCCACACATATACATGCGTGCATTCGTGTGCAGGGACACAGACCGCACTCCCTCCGCGACAGCGGTTCGCAATTGTGAACGACCAGGTGACACGGGCGTACATCCCATCGGGTGAAGCAGTAGGCGGACCAGATCAAGACACCGAAACTAAAAAATCGAACGGTCCGCGAACTACCCGGAACTCTACACGTGTATACCCGGCATGCCAATGGCGTCAGGAGATCCGGTGGAGTCCTTCCCCGACGCCGGGCCGGGCCGAGCCGCCGGCCGGGCCTACGTCACACCGACGTTCCCACCACGGCCGGATCTTTGTCTTTTCACCGTCCGTTCCCCGAGAGGCAGGCGACATTCGGATGYCGTCCCGGAAACGGGGGATCTCCAGACCCCCGAACCCCCGGAACTCCGAACCTCCGGAACTCCGGAACTCCGGAACCGGAGCGCCGGGCGCCRGGCGCTCATCGTCTCGCCGGGCCACGAGCGCCCGGACGGTGCGGCGAGGCTTGCCCGCTCAGTCCGGAACCAGACACATCCCAGGCGTCGACAAAAGCTCCGAAGAACCCTCTCACGCCTGGTTCTCAACCGACCGCCGCCACCGGATCTCCGCGTCGATGAAATCATCGAGCTCGCCGTCGAGAACACCGCTGGTGTTCGAGGTCTCGGTGTCGGTACGCAGATCCTTCACCATCTGGTACGGGTGGAGGACATAGTTACGGATCTGCGATCCGAAGGAGACGTCCTGTGGCCCGCCGGTGATGCGCTGTTTCTCCGCCGCCTCCTCGGCCCGCCGCCGCTCCAGGAGCTTCGCCTGCAACACGATCATCGCGGCGGCCTTGTTCTGGAGCTGGCTGCGCTCGTTCTGACACGTCACCACGATGCCCGTGGGCAGATGCGTGATGCGGACCGCGGAGTCGGTGGTGTTGACCCCCTGCCCACCCGGACCGGACGAACGGAAAATATCGATACGCAGATCCTTGTCGTCGATGTCGACGTGGTCGGACAGCTCGACGACCGGGGTGACCTCGACCCCGGCGAAGGAGGTCTGCCGCCGGTTCTGGTTGTCGAACGGCGAAATCCGGACGAGCCGGTGCACCCCGTGCTCACTGCGCAGCGTCCCGTACGCATAGGGCGCCTTGACCTGGAAAGTTGCCGACTTCAGACCCGCCTCCTCGGCCTCGGAGGTGTCGAAGACCTCCGTGGCGTAGCCGTGCCGCTCGGCCCACCGCAGGTACATCCGAAGCAACATCGCCGTCCAGTCGGCCGCGTCCACCCCGCCGGCCCCGGCCGAGAGCTGCACGATCGCGTCCCGCTCGTCGTACTCGCCGGACAGCAGGGTCCGAACCTCGAGACCGGCGATGTCACTGGACAGCCTGGGAAGATCGGCTGCGGCCTCGGCGAGCAGATCCTCATCGCCGAGGTCCGCGGCGGCGGCGATGTCGTCRAGACGGCGACGCAGCCCCTCCACCCTGGCGATGTCCCCGCGCGTCGACGACAACCGGCGGGTGACAGCCTGGGCCCGGTCCTGATCGGACCAGAGGTCGGGGTCCGCGGCCTGACGCTCCAGATCCTCGGCGCGACGGCGCAACCCCTCCACGTCGAGAACCGTCTCGATGCCGGTCAACGTGGCATCCAGCTGTTTGATCTCCTCGGACAGGTCGACGGCCATGCTGTTCACCTTACCGGCGGCGCCCGGGGCCACCGCCACAACGGATCTTGTCCGCCCGGACGGGAGCCGGCCGAGTTCGCATCGGCGTCGCGCCGAGCCCCGACGGCATCCCCGCGACCTCCCGACGGCATCCCGACGGCATCCCGACGACGCCTCGACCGGGAAACATCATCGTGGCGAAACATGCAATGGCTCGACGACACGAGGATGAAACATTCGCGGGATGCCACGAGCATTTCGGCCAACCGACGCCCGCACTGCGGACAATCGTTACGGCGGCCCCGGGCGGTCAGGCGGTTCAGCCGTCCGACAACAACCTCCGACAACAACCGATACCAATCCCTGAAGAGACACGTACCACATCGCCGAGTGCGCACAACTCGACGCGTCCGCGGCCCCCAAACGATACCTTCGAAGGCGGCGCTTCGCGCACGAATACGTGAACGCCGGGTTTCGTCGGGACAGTGCGGCCCCGCGACCATATGGGTGTCGGCCATGGAGAGCCCGGATGCGGAGAGCTCGGACGCATCGACCGGTGCGCGCGTGTGCACCGGTCGATGTCGCCGGGACGGGACGAAGACTCAAGGACCGACCCCTACCACGGGAAACCGACCACTACCACGGGAAGAGGAGGAAGGCCGCCGTGAATAACCGGATCCGTCGTCCGAGCGATCGGATCACGCCGTTAGCGGCGGCGACTCACCGCCCCGTCGCGTGCCAGCGGAAGGCCGCGATCATTCCCGCAGGAGCACGGAGGGTCCCATCGTGTCGGAGGTCCCGGAGGTCGCAGACCGACGCTCTGTCCTGGTTGCCACCGGCCTCGCGGCGGTGGGCTCCGTGAGTCTGCGCGGCGACGCGTCCGGCCTGCACGAAGCCTGCATGGCAGCCCTGACCGCGACGGTCAGGGCCTACGAGACGTCTGATCTGATCACTACCACGTCCGCCCTGGTCTCGCTGGAGCGCACGACACAGACCGTGCCCCGGGAGCACCGGCTGCGCGGCCGGCCGGCGCTGGAGTGGATGCGGCTGCACGCGGCGGTCACGACGGTGGCTGCTGCCACCGCCTACGACCGCGGCAAACACTCCGACGCCGCTGCGCGGGCCGACCGGGCCGCGGCGCTCGCCCGGGCGGCCGGGGACGGGCCACTCGCCGCCCGCGCCCTGGCCCTGCGCGCCCGGGTGGTCCGCCCACACAGCCCGGCGGTGTCCTTGCAGATCGCCGGGGCGGCGGCGCGGATCGCGGGGCACAGCTCCACCCGGGCCCTCATCGCCGGGAAGGTCGTCACCAGCGCCTGTGCGGCGACCGGCGACCGGGCAGGCGTCCGGGACGCCGTCGCCAGAGCCTGGCAGACGATGGAACGGCTCGACGACACCGCCCACGGCTCGCCGGGTTTCTCGCTCGACACTTACTCCCCGGCGGATCTGGCCTTGGCCTGCGCCGAGGCCCTGACCACCGTCGGCGCGGCCGACGAGGCCACGCCTCACCTGGAACGCGCCTCGACGTTGATCACCGGCAGCGGCCAGACGGGCATGGTGGTCTCGGTGCGGATGGCGCAGGCCCGGGCCGCGCTGGCCCGGGAGGTCCCGGATCGCGACGAGGCAGCCCAGCACGCCGCTCAGGCGGTGGCGCTGTCCGCCGGGCGGCCGGCCGAATGGGTGGCCCGGCTGGTCCGGGACGTGTCGGATCTGGCCGAGCGCCGCACCGGCCACGGTCTCGACGATCTCATGGACGCCACCTCGACCTGGTTGCATCAGGGGTCGGAGGAAAGCCAACGGGTGACGCGCACGCAACCGGCGCGGTTCGGCGTTCCGGCGCCGGCCGGCGTCATGGTGCAGCGGGCTGGCGGACCACCGACTGTGCCTGCGCTCCGGCACGTACCGTGACCGGACCCACCCCGAGGGAGCCGACGACCGGAAGGTCGACCACACGCGTGCCCTCCACCTCCACCGTCGTCGCGTCGACGAGGGTGGAGGTGAGGATCGTGCGGCCACTCGGATCGGCCCGGCGCTGGTACTGATCGACGGTCGTGGCGATGTCGGCGAGGGGCAGGCGCTCGAAGGCGTCGGTGGTGGTGTAGATCGCGTTCTCGTCGATGCGCTGGGCAGCGGCCAGCGCGGCGCCGTCGGCGGCCGAGGCCACCGACCGACGAGCGAGGTAGACGGCGGACACGTCGGTCACAACGACCACCAGCATCGCCGCGACCATGAGATACCCCAACGTCAGCACGAGAATGGTCCCGCCGTCCGCGCGGTTGGTCCCGTCCGGGCGGACGACTCCGTCCGGGCGGACGACTCCGTCCGGGCGGACGACTCCGTCCGGGCGGACGACTCCGTCCGGTGTTCCGGTCGACCCCGTTACTCCGGTCGACCCCGTTACTCCGGCCGACCCCGTTACTCCGGCCGACCCCGTTACTCCGGCCGACCCCGTTGCTCCGGCCGACCCCGTTGCTCCGGCCGACCCCGTTGCTCCGGCCGACCCCGTCCCGCCGCTGGTCACAGGCACATGTTTGGTCACGGGCACGCGTTCTCCTTGCTGACGCTCCTGCCGGAAGGCCGAACAGGCGAGGCCGGAAACCCACTGCCCCAGCAACCCTATTAGCAACCCTATTGTGGAAGAATAGCAGCCCCATTGCGGGAGAATACGGTCATGCGGCACTGATCCGCCTTACTACCGGAGTCATCGACCGGTTCCRCTCGATGGACGTCAACGGCGGYGCACTGATCGTGGGACACGTCGTGGCGAGCGTGCTCGCAATCTCGTCTCGACGKCGCTGGTGTTCGGCGTGGCCTTCGCCATCGGCTTCCGCTCGCCCGCGGGYCTCGGGCGGTGGCTCGCCGCTGTGGGCGTGCTGGCGCTGTTCGTACTCTCGCTGTCCTGGCTGCAGGGCTTCGCTCGTAACCAGCAGCCGCGTGCGGGTCAAAACCATCTTGCCGTACGGCGCGCGGACAAAGTACTCACCTCACCCCTGACGATCGCGTACACCTCTAGGCTCCGAACCCGTGCACCGGGAGACTTCCGCACCACGGATCCGATATCCGGATCTCACCTCGTCACGGCCGCGGACGATCGCGCGTCCGTCGGCCAGGTTCGCCGGCAGGCTCC
The DNA here is from genome assembly GCF_001983015.1 of Frankia sp. CcI156. Taxonomy (NCBI): domain Bacteria; kingdom Bacillati; phylum Actinomycetota; class Actinomycetes; order Frankiales; family Frankiaceae; genus Frankia; species Frankia sp. CcI156. Next base: position 149,252 of record NZ_MOMD01000014.1, on the reverse strand, counting down.
TTTTCCCATACCCAGAAGGGGATCATCCAAGTGACCACGGCTGCCAAGACCACGAACGTGTTCGATTTCGCGCCCAATGACAGAACACTGCTCGACGCGGAGATCGCCGCTCTCGAGAATCTCGAGAGCGGCGACTTCAAGAATCTCCCGCCGGCGACCGTGGCAAAGTTCGGGGAACTGCGGGGGGCGGGGACCTTCACGGCGACCAGGATCCCCGGAGCCGATGCCGACGTCCAACTCGACGCCGGCGTGCTGGTCCCCCTCAAGCCGGGGCCGCACCCGGTTGTCATCATGCCGGCTCCGCTGGCGCCGACGGGATGGAAGTCGTATCCGGGGATGCTCCTGAACTTCGCGCTCAAGGGATATCTGGCGGTCGCGTACAGCGAGCGTGGGATCGCCGACTCCACAGGGAAGATAGACGTCGCCGGTCCGCGGGACCGGGCGGACGGCTCGGCCGTGATCGACTGGGTACTGAACACCTATCCCGACCGCGCGGATCAGGATCGGATCGGGTTCGCGGGGTCGTCCTACGGCGCCGGCCAGAGCCTGATCATCGCGGCGCATGACGACCGGGTGCGGGCCGTGTGCGCGCAGAGCRCCTGGGCCGATCTGGGCCGATCGCTGTACGAGAACGAGACACGACACCTGCTGGCGTTCGAGGAGCTCGCCAAGCTGTTCGGCGAGGAGAACCTCTCCGCCGAAGTCAGGGAAATCTTCGACGACTTCCGGGCGAATCGGAATATCGAACGGCTGCTGGAGTTCAGCGCGGTCCGTTCACCGGTTACCTATCTGAACGAGCTCAACGCCAGGAGGGTCCCCATCTTCCTCGGCACCTACTGGCACGAGACCATCTTCTCGGTACCCGCGGTGGTGGAGTTCTTCAACGCATTGATCGGTCCCAAACGTCTCCTGGTACTGATCGGAGATCACGGCGGCGACGAGATCAAGGGATTTCTCGGCGGCATCAGTCGTCCGACAGCGACGACCTTCCGCTGGCTGGACCGCTTCGTTGCCGACGAGGAGAACGGCGTGGAGAACGACGGCGACGTGCACACCGAGTACATGCACAACCTGTTCACGATCAAGAAGCTCGCCGACTGGGACTCGTACACGCTGCCGCCGCGACGCTACTACCTGAACGYGCCGCTGCCGGGGACATCGGACGGCTCACTGACGCCTCAGCCCAACTCCGGGTGGAGCCACACCTTCCGGGCCGGCACGGACACCCCAGCACTGATAGCCCCGGCCCTGGTAAAKACCGGCGTCCTCGAAAGACTGGGGGCTCCGATCGTGTACGAGACCTCGGAGATCTCCCGCGAGGACGCCGCGGTGTGGTCGACCGAACCGCTCACCGCACCGAGTCAGATCACCGGAACCGTCTCGGCGCATCTCACGGTCACCCCGTCCGCGAAGAGCGCGACGCTCGTGGCGCACCTGTTCGACGTCGACCCGGGTACCGGTAAGGCAAAAATCATCACCAGCGCGCCCTTCACCCTGCTCAACGACCGCGAGGGAGAGACGCAAACGATCGACATCCACCTACAGCCGGCCGACTACCGCATCACGCCGGGCCACCAGATACAGCTGGTCGTGGACACCAAGGACAGGTTCTTCGGCGACGCCACCGTCACCAACAGCAAAATCGAGATCTCGTCCACCGACGGCTCCTCGTCCTACCTGAACATCCCGCTCGACGAGATTCCGCTCGAGAACGACTAGCCGACCGGATCCCACGGCGCACGCCTACCCGGGTGCGGAACCGTGGTCGCGGTCCCGCACCCGGGCTCGCCCCCCGGGTGCGGGTCGGAAGGATCGGATCGCGCCGCAGCACGATGTGCTGGTCCATCGTGCGTCGTCAAGCTCGACTATGATTGCATCGTCCTCGACGGTATCGCGGTCTGTGATGGTCGGAGGTTTACATGGCGCCTGCGCCACGGTTTCATCKGGTCGCCGCACTGCAGCGGCGTTTCGTGGACCGCGAACCGGTGCTGGCGGCTTTCGCCGAAGAGCTGACCCATCTAGGTGACGGTCCACGGGTCTTCAACGCCATCGGCGTGGGCGGTATAGGTAAGTCACGACTACTGCGCGAGTTGAAGGACCGGGCGGCAACCCGGTATCGAACGGCATCACTCGATCTGCAGGTGCACTCGTTGCGCCAGCAGGAAGACGCGCTGGCGGTGCTACGCAACGAACTGGGGTCGCAAGGGGTACACTTCGATCRCTTCGACATCGCCTACGCAGTGCTGTGGCAGCGGCTACACCCACATCTGCGGTTGAACCGTTCGGAACTGGCATTCGTCGACGAGAGTTCCATTCTCGCGGATATCGCCGACACGATGACCGGAATTCCGATTTTCGGTACGGCCCGCGGCCTTATCAAGCTGTTGGAGCGTGGCGGCTGCGACATACGCCGCCGCCTGCGGGTGCGGCGCGATCCCACCCTGGCGACACTCGACGACCTGCCGAACAGTGAGCTCGCCGACGCCGTCACGTTTCTGTTCGCTGAAGACCTTCGGGCTGCCAGCCAGGACAGACAGTATGTGATCATCCTTGACAGCCACGAGGCACTGGTGCCGAGCCCGGTACGCACCGGACGGGCGCAACTCGCGGATGCCTGGCTACGTGATCTCGTGGCACAGCTCGACCGCGGCCTGGTGGTCATCGCCAGCCGGGAACCGTTGCGGTGGGAACTGACGGATCCCGACTGGGACGGCCTCATCGAGATATGCGACATCGGCGGCCTGCCCATGGAAGCCCGGCTGGAASTCCTCGACACCGGTGGGATCACCGATCCGTTCCAGCGCCAGACAATTGCGGACGCCAGCGCAGGTCTCCCATTCTATCTGAACCTGGCGGTGGACACGCACCTGCAGACCGGTGGGCGGGTCAGCGGTGCCCTCGTGTCCCAGCAGGAGATCTTGGCGCGCTTTCTTCAGCATGTCGCCCCGGAAGAGATTCGATCACTGGAGGTCCTGAGCCCGGCGCGAATCTTCGACTATGATATTTTTCGGATGCTGACGGCCACGTTCCATCTCCCGGGACATCGCATCGCCTGGGAATCCCTCACCGCATATTCATTCGTATACCCGGCGAACACCGCGCTGCGGTTTCATCAGCTCATGGCCGCAGCCCTGCGGGAACGGCTTTCTCCGGGCACTACCACCGACATCCACGCCCTGCTACAGGGACTGTGGGAGAACCGGGCCGACCAGGCGACCGGCCAGGACAGCGGCGCTCATGCCGCCCGCGCCCTGCGGGAGGCCGCGTATCACGCCCTGCGGGGTCGGCAGATCAGCGGCGAGAGCATCCTCGGCTATGCCGACCACGCGGTTCGCCGTGGGGGACACAGCGCAGCCCAAGGCATCACCGAGGACCTGCGCGCCCGGCTCAACGACCAACCCGACCACGACAACCTGCCCGAAGCGCTGCGGTGCCTGCAGGCTGAGGCGGCGATTCGCCTCGGCGACGCGGCCACGGTCACGGCGCTGGTTCCCGAACCGGTCACCGCTCTGGCCATCGACACAATGGTCGGCGCGCGGCTCGCCGTGGCCGCCGGACATGGTCGACGCATCGCCGGTGAGACCCGGGCCGCGCTCGACGCCTACACCCAGGTCTGGGACCACGCCACGGGGGCATCCCGGCTGACCGCGGGCCTGTGGGCCGCCGACCTTCACATGGCCCAGGGCCGGTTCCGAGACGCGGAAGCACTCGCCACCGACCTGAGTGCGTCCGCTCCGGGGCAGGACACCGAGTTTCACGGAGACGTGGCCCGGATGCGTCACCTCGCCCACCGGTTCGCGTTCGAGTTCGACGCCGCCGCCCGCTATCTCGACGAGGCCGCCGCCCACTACGCCGCAGCCGATAGCGTTCTCGGGTTGGCCAACATCCAGACCAACCGGGCCGAACTCCTCGCCTATACCCACCCTGCCGAGGCCATCGTCGAGGCAGGCCAGGCGATCGAGATCCAACGCGAGATCGGCGCCYATCACGAGCTCGGCAAGGCGTATACCGCTCTCGCCATCGGGCAGCTCCGATGCGGYCAGCTCGACGAGGCCGAGACCTCCCTACGGTCCGCGTGCGCCGCCCTCGATGGGGTCGGGTATCGCTCCGGTCGAGCCCGCGCCGAGTTCTACCGCGCCCTGGTCCATGCTCGCCGGGGTCAGCTCGACGAAGCGGTTTCCTCGCTCCAGTGGAGCGTCCGCGAGCTGGAAGCAGCCGACGTCTACCCGACAATCATCCTCTGCTCGGCGCACGCACTGTCCATCCTCGGCATCGATGACGGGCAGGTGACCGCCGCCGCGAGCCGGGCACGGGCAGGAATCCAGCCGTTCGGCACGCTTACCGATCTTGACGCCCGCGTCGAGGACTTCGTCGCCGACCTRCTCAACGGGCACACGTGGCGGCCCGACGAACTGTACCGGCAGGCGGTCGGGCGCCCCGATGCCGCGTCGGGTTTCTACAATCACAACATCCGGATGGACACGCCGGCCGGAGACGTGATTGTTCGTATCCCGATTCCGGGCAGCGACATCATGGACCTGATGATCTGGCCGGAAGGGGACGTGCTGCGCGCCATCCGCGGGACCGTGACCCACGCGCCCCGTCTGCTCTACGCCCGCATGCAGCCCCGCTATCAGATCGTGGAATTCCTTCCCGGTCAGCTCCTCGACAACACCGCACCACGCGGCACCCGTGTCCCCGACCACGTCATCGGCGACGTCGTGGAACTCTTCGGGCAGCTCGGCCTCGTCCCGCGCGAACGCCTGCCGCAATCGCCGCCAGGCTGGCCGGCGGACGGGCGGACCGCCGACTTCGCCCGCCGCCTGTCCGCTGTCACCGCAGGCGTGCATTCCCGGTTCCTTCCCGACTTCGGCGATCTGTACGCCGAGTTCGGCATCCCCATCGACGCGCTCACCGAGATCAACAGTCGATGGACGACGCTGCACCCGCGGCCTTTCCGCCTTCTCCATACCGACATCCACCGCAAGAACATCATCATCTCGGATGGCCAAGCCTACTTCCTCGACTGGGAACTCGCCCTGTGGGGCGATCCGGTCTATGATCTTGCGGTCCACCTGCACAAGATGAGCTACCAGCCCGACGAGTCAGCCGCACTCGTCCATGGGTGGACCTCCGTTGTCAACGGTCCGGCCACCGAGGGATGGCAGTCAGACCTCGACACCTACCTCTCCCACGAACGGGTGAAGTCCGCCATCGTCGACACCGTCCGCTACACAAAAATCATCACCGAAGGAAACCTCAGCCGCGATGACACACATGCATTCATCGACAAGCTCGTCAGGAAACTCGCCGCCGCGCACGCCGTACTCAGCAACCGAGTTACCATCGACCACGAGGCCGCCGCAGCCCTCATACAGCAGTGGGCCGGCAGACGCCGATAGCCAGCCCAGCAAGAACGGCCAGGTGTCCGCGCGGATCGACATCAGTGGAGTCCACGGACGTGGTGTACATCGCGTGGCGGYCGAGTTTTGGGGAGCCAGTCACGCTTCAGGGACCGCAGACCGGACTCTGCTCCCCCAAATTCGCCGACCTGGCGCGCCGAGCCGAGTTGCTCCCCGAGCCGGACAAGTCCTTCGCCGCCAAAAAGTCCACCGGACCCCGTAAAACCTTGCGATCCCGCGTAACCMCGTGAACGTACGAAACCCCTGCTAGGGCTGGGTTTCCCGCCTGTCGGCGCGGAACTGATCAATCACTACGGTGAACTGGCCGTTAACCGTGACATCGGTAATGCCGGAGAACAAGGCGCCGGTTCCCGGCAGCGCCACGACCGTACGGACACAGACGACGAACGACGCGCCCGGCTCCAGGGTTGCCGCGCCGTCTCCGGGATCCCCCGCACCACAGTCGGCGCCCTCGGGAGCGAACCGGACCTGTGGCGCGCCGGGGACGCCCTGGTCGGCGAGGGCGAGCTGCGCGGCGAGCCGCGCCCGGTCCATGCCCTGCGTCTCACTGTCCGCGGTGGCGAACGCCCGCCCGGCCTCCCGGGCGGCCTGGGTCACCCCGAACGCCGCGCGCTGCACCGCGAAGACGCACAGGAACAGGTAGACGAACGGGATGAGCAGCACGACGGACAATCCAACGAATTCGATCATCGCCGAACCGTCGTCGGCCCTGGTCGCCCGGCCTTCCTGTCCGGGCCCGACAACGCGGCCTATGCGACCGACGCGGCGCACGAAAGCCACACAACCTGTCCTGATCATCATGATCGCCCGCGGCAGGGAGTGCAGGATCGCCCGCGCGACCCGATCTCCCGCCACGCCACCCCTCGTCACGGCAGTTCCTTGAGCGCATGGCCCTTCACCGTGATCGTGATGCCGTCGCCCAGTGGGACCAGGACGAGCGGCACGGCAACCCGGCAGGTGACCTCCGCGAGCGGCGTGCCACCCGGCCCATCGACCTGCGCCCCGGTGCAGACGGCGTCGGACCGTCCCGGGATGGTCCGCGCGATGAGGGCCTGGGCGTAGGGACCGCCCTCGCTCGCCGGTACGCCGAGGTTGGCCGCGTGCCTGGCTCCCTCCGCGGCGTCCGCCGCGAGCGTGTTGCGGATGTGCAGCACCAGGCCGACCTGGATGATCCCCAGGATCAGGAAGAGCAACAACGTCCCCACCAGGATGAACTCGACGACGGCCGATCCGCCGTCAGCCGCGTCAGCCGCGTCCGAGGCGTCCGAGGCGTCCGAGGCGTCCGAGGCGTCCTCGACGCCGTCCTCGACCGCGTCCGGTCGGTGCCCGGTTCCCCTGGGGCCGCCGTCGATCCCGTCCGGCCCCGCGGCGGCCGCGAGCTCAGCCGCCACCGCCGATACCCGACACCGAGTTGATGGCCGAGGTGAACAGGTTCTGCAGGGCGGGCGTCGCCAGGGTGGCGATCGCGACCACCAGCGCCGCCGTCATGACGGTTATCATGACCCAGCCGGGGACGTCCCCCCGGTCGCGATCATGGCGGCTGCCCGATGCGACGGCTGACCGCCAGGCCCGCCATCTCGCTTTCACGGCCTGCCCTGTTCGTCCCATGTCTCCTCCTTCAGGCTGGCTGATCCGACCTCGCCGGACGGACGCGTCCACCCCGCGGGCGGCCACCTGCGCGCCCCCGGACACTCACTGCGCGATCACGGTGAAACTCACCAGGGCCGGGTAGAAGGCAAAAATCACGGTCGTCGGCAGGACGAGGAACACGACCGGGATCATCATCGCGATCTCCTTGCGGCCACCGGCCTCCAGCAGCTGCCGCTTGCCCGCCTCACGCGCGTCGACGGCCTGCGCGCGCAGGATGTCCGCCAGCGGCGTCCCCCGTTCGATCGCGACCGCCATCCCGTCGACGAACCGCACTAGGGGCGCCAACGCCGTACGCGCCGCGATGCCCTCCAACGCCTGCACGAGGGTGGCCCCGGCGCGGGCGTCGGCCAGCGCAAGCCGCAGCTCGCGCCCAAGCTCGCCGTGGGTCAACCGGCTGACCCGCTCCAGCGCCCCGATGGCCGACTCCCCCGCGGTCACCGCGAGCGCCAGCAGCTCCGCGATCGTCGGGAACTCCAGCAGCATCCGGTCCTCGCGTTCGGAGATCGCCCGCGACAGCCAGTAGTCCCGGGCCACCACCCCACCGGCCGTGCCAGCGACGATCAAGGCGACACTGACCAGGGCCGGCGGGCCGACGCCGAGCAGCGCGCGCAGCGCCAGCAGGAAGGCGCCGATCAGCGCCCCGCTGGCCGCGCAGATGACCTGCTGGACGCGGAACTCCTCGATGCTGGTCCGTCCGCCGGCCTGGGTCAGCCGGCGTTGCAGGGCGGCCCGGCCCCCCAGGAAACGGTCGAGTCGACCGGCGGCGTCCGCGAGTAACGGGCGCGCGAGCGCCTCGACCGCGGCGAGGCCCGGCCGCGGCACCCCCCGCGGCCGGTCGTCGAGCAGCCTCGAGGGTGTGGGGGTGTCCCGCAGGTAGGGATCGATTCGGTCAGCGAGGTGGATGCGCCGGGCCCGGGGGGAGCGGTAAACGATGATGACCAGGCCCAGCCCGACGAGGAACCCGATCAGCGCACCGCTGGCGACCGTGGTCACAATCCCGCCCCCCGGCCGGCTGCCGCTCCCCCGCGCAGCACCCGGCCCTCCTCCGGCAACCGGCCGATCCGCTTCATGAGCAGGTAGGCGAGGGCCGACACGGCGCCGCCCACCACGAGCACCAGGACCCCGGTCGGGCTGTCGTAGGCCCGCACGTTCTGCCCCCGGGTGGCCAGCAGGAGCAGCACGATCCAGGGGGCGGCGAGCGCGAGTCGGGCGGCGTTCACCGTCCAACTCTGCCGCGTCTCAAGCTCGGCGCGGGTGCGGGCGTCCTCCCGCAGGAAGGTGGACAGCGTGCGCAACAGCCGGCCGAGGTCGGTCCCGCCGACCTCCCGGGCCATCCGCAGCGACTCGATGATGCGGTCGGCCACCGGATCGGCGAGCTCGTCGGCGAGGCGGTCCAGGCAGGCCGAGAACGACCCGGTGGCGCTGTAGTCCTCGCCGAACCGGGTGAAGGCCGGTCGCAGCTGCACCGGCCCCCGCACCCCCACCGCGGCCAGGCCCTCGGGCAGCGACATCCCGGCCCGCACCGCGCTGGACAGGTTGTCGACGACGTCCGGCCACAGCTCCCGCAGATCATGCCTGCGGGCATGCCGCCGACGGACCACGAGAGCTCGGGGCAGCAGACTCGCAAACACGACGAAGGCGCCGGCCAGCGACACGGTCTCGGTGAATGCCAGGACGACCAGGCCGACCAACAGGCCCAGACCCAGGCTAATCATGACGAACTGGCGCGGGGTCACGCCGCGGATGCCCGCCTGGGCGAGCAGGTCGCTCGTCGACCGTTCCCAGCGCGCCGTCGCCGACCAGGCCGGGAACCGCGGCCGGCCGCTGGTGACGATAAGGAACAGACCCAGACCGAACAGCAGGCCGAGGAAGATGCCCATCAGCGCTCCGCGGCGATCTCGGGCCAGCCCCCGCCGGGCCGATGATGATGGTAATCATGGTCGCTCTGGGCCAGCAGGGCGGGCAGGTCGTAGCCGGCGCGGGCGAACCGTTCGGGATGTGGYGGGAAGCCGTCGGCGCGGACCAGTCCGTCCGCGCGCGAGCGGTAGATCTGGGCAATCTCGATGACATCCCCCTCCGTCCGGCCGGGCAGCGCGACGACCTCGGTGACGCGGCGCCGGCCCGAGACGTCCTTCTCCAGATGGACGACGAGGTCCACGCTGGCGGCGACGGTGGGCACCACGAAGGCATGGCTGACGTTCTCGCCGGCGAGCAGGGGCAGGGTGCACAGCTTCGTCACGGCCTCGCGAGCCGAGTTCGCGTGCAGGCTGCACATACCGGGCAGCCCGGAGTTGAGCGCGATCAGCAGGTCGAGCGCCTCCTCTTGGCGAACCTCGCCGACCAGGAGCCGGTCCGGGCGCATCCGCAGGGCCTCCTTGACCAGCCGGCGCAGCCGGATTTCCCCGCTGCCCTCCAGGTTGGCCTGCCGGGTCTGCATCGCCACCCAGTCGGCGGCCCGCAGCTTCAGCTCGAACACCTCCTCGCAGCTGATCACCCGTTCCCGGGCCGGGATGGCCGAGCCGAGACAGTTGAGCATGGTCGTCTTGCCGGCCTGGGTGCCGCCCGCAACGATGATGTTGAGGCCGGCGACGACCGCGGCGTCCAGAAAGGCGGCCGCTGCCAGCGTGATCGTCCCAAGACCGACCAGTTCGTCCAGGCTCGACGCGGACAGCACAAACTTACGGATGTTGATCGACCAGTGCACCCGGGTGACATCGGGGATGACCACGTGCAGCCGGGAACCATCCGGAAGCATGGCGTCGACGAACGGGGTCGAGAGGTCCACCCGCCGGCCCGAGGACTTCAGCATCCGCTCGACGAGGTCCTGGACCTGATCGGCGGTCAGAATGGTCGTCGTCAGCTCGCTGCGACCGGCCCGGGCGACGAATACCCGGCCCGGCTCGTTGATCCAGACCTCCTCCACAGTCGGGTCGTCGAGGTGGCGTTGCAGCGGCCCGAACCCGGCAACCGCGTCATAGACCAGCCGGGCGGTGACGTCCCGGTCGACGACCGGGGGAAGGTCGCTGACGAGAGCCCGTTCCTCATAGTCGGCGAGCACCTCGTGAACGAGCTGACGCACCTGCGCCGGGTCCCGCACGGGATCGAGAGAACGCCGCCGGACAAGCTCTCTGACCTCGTCCTCCACGAACGATGTCGCGTCCAGCCAACTGCCGCGTGCCACCGCCACGAAAACCGCTGCTCCTCCGACTTTCGTCTCTTCCCGCCCCAACAATTGCCACGAAGCGTAGAAAGAAGGTCACTGGTAAGCAACCCCCGACGTCGGGGGCAGACGCAACAACGTTCGCACAACCCCCACCGAGGGTGTGGAGCGGKTAGGACTCAGGTAGGCCACAGCCCGTACAGGGTCCCACCTTGACCACCAAGACTGCTACTCTCCGCAGTCAAAAAGCGGCCGCGGACCGGACATTCATCCTCGCTCTGCGCGCATATCGACTGCACCGACGGTGCACCAACCGCCCCGGAAACGCCCGCGCGATTTCTCCCTCGAAACGACGCCGAGGCGATAGCCTTTCGGCGGTCCCTAACCCGAACATCCCTGTAGTCGATATCGCATCGCTGGGTCGACAGGCGGAACCCCCCCACCCCGCCGGTCTCATCCAGCGTCCCACCAACGCCTGCCTCGGGGGTCCCTTCCGTGTCCGGTCAGCCAACAACCAGCGCGGTCGTCAGCCGCTCGCGAGAACCTCATTCGGCCACCAGGGCGGCGTTGCCCCCGACGCATCCCCGGCACGATCCCCCGGGGGGGAAAGGGGCATCACGATGAGTGGCGCCCGGGATCCCCGATCGTCAGACATGTTCGACACGACCGCTTGGAAAATGTTCTGGCGGATTGTCGAAAACTGCCCGGTCGCGGTATTCGCCACCGATACGGCAGGCCGGTATCTCTTTGTGAACCGGCTGTGGTCMGAGTTGACCGGCGTTACCCGCGACGAGGCGGTCGGACGGGGATGGCAACGCATTGTCCATCCCGGCGACGTAGCGAACGTCGGCAGCCGATGGCGGCACCTCGTCACGCACGGCGACGGGTTTTCGATCCAGGTCCGGTTGATCCGACCGGGCGAACCACCCTGCGACGCGGTCATGCAGACGGTGGTGACCTCGGCAGGGGACGGTAGACGACGGATCGTCGGCACCCTCACCGTGCCGTCGGCCAGTGCGTTCGAGAACGCCGCCGGGCCGGTGACGGGTGTGCCGATGAAGGGTGTGCCAGTGTCCTCGCCGCGGGTCCAGGGGCGTCGCTCCCCGATCGGCCCATCGTCCGCGGACCAGCCCGATACCGACGACGTCGCTGTCCGGGAACGAGCCGAACCCGACGTCGCCTCCCGCGAACCGGCGCCTCACGAAGCGGCCGATCTCGAACACCTTGACGACGAGCAGGCCGAACTCGACCGCCTTCACCGTCGCGAGGCGGCTTTCGAACTCGCAGCTCTCGATCCCGACCTCCTCGACGGACACCTGCTCGGTCATGATCTCCTCKGCCTCCAGGCCCTCGCCGCCGATGGGGTGCCCGCGGGCGATCTCGACAGGTTCGGCGTGTTCGACGGACCGGACCCGTTCGACGGACCGGACCCGTYCGACGGACCGGACCCCTGTGATCTGCCRGACCAGTCCGATCGGGGCGATCGGGGCTGGGAATGGTCTGTTCCGCTTCCCCGCCGGCCGGTTCCCGGCGAACCGACGCCAGGCCGGGCGACRTCCCGTGAATCCACCGAGGATCGGCCCACGGTCGGGTTTCCCCGCGGGACGCTCCCGCCTGGAGCGGAGTGGCGCGCGGCCGTGGCCCTGCATCGCAGCGAGAACGACGACCTGCGTCCCTTCGGACGCGCCAGGGGCTCGAACCACACCTGTGGCTGCCTGTTCTCCGAGGCCCGACGGATCGAGGAGGCATGCCGGGACCGGGAACGCTGGCTGACGACCCTGCTCGCCGAACTGACGACCGCCGTGCTCATCGCCGACCGGGACGGGCGTGTGGTGGCGGTGAACCAGGTGTACTGCGATCTGTTCGATCTGGCGGACCTGCCCGTCGACCTGGTCGGAACGGACTGCCGGCTGCAGCTGCGTCCCCGGCCCGGGCTGGTGGACGATCCATCCGGATTCGCGACGCGCCTGGACATCCTGCTCCGCCGACGGCGGACGCTACGCCGGGAGACGGTGATGTTCGCCGACGGACGGGTGTTCGAGCGTAGCCACATCCCGCTGACCGCGGCCGACGGCTACCGCGGCCATGTCTGGCTCTACTGCGACGTCACCGACCGCCGGATCCTGGAGGCTGAGATCGAGGGACTCATCTCCGGACTGTGACCGAGCGGGGTGGAGGGCGGTCCGGTCAGTAGACGCCGCCGTAGTGCCGGGCCTGCAGATCCTGGGCCTGGCCGACCCAATCGTCGGAGACRATGCGGTCACCGAAGCCATCCAGCCGGTGAGCGAGCCGCTCGACGTCGGTATCACCCATTTCGGCCAGCTGGCTGAAGGTTGTGATGCCCAACGCCCGCAGCCGGGCCTCGATCACCGGGCCCACGCCGACAATCTCCTTGAGGTTGTCGCCGCCCGACCGCACGGGATCGAGGAGACCGTTCCACCGCGGCGCGGGTTCCAGCACGACCCGGCTACCCGTGCCCGGCTGGCCGCTGGCCCCGTTCGTTCCACCGGTGCTCCTGCCACCGGTGCTCTTCACGCCGCYGCCACTCCCCTGACCACTCGACGGCGGTCCGCCCAGGGCCGGTGGCCGGTTCTTCGTGGCAACGCCGCTCGCCTGGACCGTCGCCCCCGAGACGTTCGGCTCGGGCGACAGGGCCAGGCCGTGCGCGGGCAGCGCGCTCTTCGACGGCCCCGCGTCGTTCGGGGTGACCGCGAGGTTCGACGGGACCACGCCGCCCGCGGCAGCAACCCCGACCGCCTCGGCAGTGGGGGCGGCCTCGGCAGTGGGGGCGGCCTCGGCAGTGGGGGCGGCCTCGGGATGCTCGGCACCGGCTTCCTCGTCGGAGGAGGCCTGGCCCAGAAGCGCCTCGGATTTCGCGATCCGCCCCAGCAGACTGAGCCGTTCGGCCGCCCATTCGGCCTGGTGCCGATCCAGCCGGGTGGTCATGGTGGCCACCTGGCGTTGCGCGTCCTCCGCCTCCGTACGGGCCATGGCCAGCCGGGAGGAGAACTTGGCCGCCCGGCCCTCGGCCTCGACGAGCTGTCTGCGCAGCAGCTCGGCCTCATGGGCGAGCTGCGCAGCCGAGGGGCCGACGGGATCACCGCCCGCCCCCGGAGAGCCCGCCGGCACCGGGCCGGCGGCACCCGAACCGGCGGCACCCGAACCGGCGGCACCCGAACCGGCCGGGAGGGCCTGGGCCGCGCCGGGTGTCACGGCGTACGCCCGGGCCCGCAGCGCCGTTTCGATCTCCTCGACCCGGGCGCCTGCGATCACAGCATGGCGCTCCGCCTCGGCGATTCGCCGTTCGGACTCCGCGGCACGCTGTTCGGCGACAGCGAGCCGGGCAGTTAGATCCGCCTTCTCCAGGGCGACGTCGTCACGCTGCMGGCGCAACCGGGCGATCAGCTCGGCGGCCTGCCCTGTGCCCGTGCCGCGGGCGCCCGAATCGGGGACACCCGTGTCGGCGTCGCCGGTGCCCGCCGGCCCGGCGTTTACCCGGTTCACGTCGTTCGCGGCTGCCGCCCGATCGGCCGACGGGACCGCGCCGGGGCGGGATTCGTCGAGGTCCGGTCCGGTGCCGGCCGGTGTCTCCCCCGATCCCGCCCGATTTCGCGCGGCGTCGGCGTCGGCGTTGCGGGCCTGCCGGCGCAGCGGCGCGATCAGGAAGACCCATGCCAGCGCCGCACCAATGAGCATCGCCACCAGCACGTACGCCAGGATCTGCCCGGCGAGGTACAGCATGGGCTGCCAGCCTCCTTACCGCGGTGGGTCGGTCGAGATCACACCTGCCAGCGGGGGTGACATCTCGGTACGAAGGTTGTGGAAAGTGGAGCCCCCTCGGCGCCATCCAGGTGGTGACCCGGTCGCCGCCGCAAGGCTCCCCAGCATTATTCGCAACGCCCGACATCGGCCGCACCCGGGGAGGTTCAACCGTTGGCCACGTCGATCTCCCTGGGTGGGAAATCACCGTTCACGGACGTCAGACGACGAACAGCACCCCAGGGAGGAGCCTGGAAAGACAACCACGAGGGCCGCCCGTCGGGAACATTTCACGCCAGCTGGTCACCAGTCCAGACAGCATGCCCCAACGAGCCGTCAACGTGCGTGGTCTCCTCCCCCGTGCGGGGGTGACCTCCACCGCGCGGGGGTCACCCCCGCGCACTCAACATCCGCGTCTCCGCCGGGGTCAGAGAAGATCGGGAAGCTCCTGAGGCGCGAACCACAGCAGTTCGAAGCCCTCGACGCTGTCCACGGTGAAGGCGGCGTCATCCCCACCGAGATCGGCCTCGACGATGCACTTCGCCGCCGCCGCGACCGCCGCGACGACCTCCTCGTCGTCTCCGTCGTCGACATGGATGGCCTGCGCGGCCGACCACGGCACCGGGAAGTCCACCTCGACGGCACCCCGCTCAAGATCGTCGCGTACCCGCACCTCGCCGTCCGCGACATCGGCCACGAAGACCACGCGCCGGCGCGGCGCGGACGGGTCGGCGTCCAGCAGTCGCAGGCTCGCCCGGCCGGCGTCGTGCAGCGCCGCGTACTCCAACTCCTCCTCGGACTCCGACTGGGCGTACCACTCACGCGTCGCGGGGGTGACCGCGAATCCGGTGCCTGGGGGGATGCGCGCGGATTCCCAGACCGATCGGGCGACGGCCAGCGTGGACGGGAGATAGATGCGCACCCGCTCAGTGTGCAACCAACCGGGGCGAGCCGGCCACGAGGACCCGGTCAGCCACGAGAACCCAGTCAGCCACGAGAACCCAGTCAGCCACGAGAACCCGGTCAGCCAGCCAGGCCGAGCCCGAGCCGGCCCCCCCTCGCCTCGGCGTCGTCGGTGGCCCCGTCGTCGGTGGCCCCGGCCACGCCGGAACGGGCGGAACGGGCGGCGACATGCAGGGCCTCGCCCGTCGTACGCAGCGCCGTCTCGAACACCTGGGCCCGCCGGGTCAGATCCATCACGTTTCCGCCGATGACCTCGAGGTCCTCCGGACCTGGGCAGAGCACCGTCACCCGGGTGCCCGCCGCCTCCACCATCTCGACCTCCCGCATCAGCCGGCGGGTGGCGGCCCGGCGGACCTGGCGTTCGACCCGGGCCACCGTGCCACGGGGTCGGTCGAGTTGGAACGAGCAGGCCGGGGCGAGCACCAGGATCTCCGCGAGGCCCGCGTCGGCAAGAAGATCGACTGATGCGGGCGATCGGGTTCCGCCGTCGACGAACCGCTGGCCGTCCACCGTGACCGGGGCGTACCAGCCGGGAATGGCACACGACGCCATCACCGCCTCGGACAAGGTCGCCCGAGGCGCATCGGCCACGCCGAACAGCACGCGCTCACCGGTGTCGAAGTTCATGGCCACCACCCGCAGCGCGGGCCTGGTCGGCCATTCGGTCGGATCGAGGCCCTTGCGGTCCATCGCCGCGGTCACCAGATCGCCGACCGCGGAGATCTTCCCACGGCCCTGTGGAAGCATCGCCGCCAGCGTGACCATCGGCGAGGACCGCCGGGGGTGCCGGGCGCTGGCCGTCAGCAGCCTCGGTGAGCCCATGCGCATCCGGGGGCGCGGGGGTAGGGAGGCACCGAGGTCGCGGTAGTCAAGAACGGGATCACCCGCCTCGTAGATCCCCCGCTCGGAATTGGCCATCACGTCGATGCCGATCCCCAGACCGAGCAGGGCCGCGACCACCGAGCCGGCGGACGTGCCGACCACCAGGTCGGCTCCGCTCAGGTCGCGGCCGGTCGCGGTCTCGACCGCCCGCATCGCGCCGATCATCCAGGCGGAGCCGAGCACTCCACCGGCCCCCAGGACCAGACCTCTGCGTGGGGCCCGTTTCCTGGTCATAGTCCACCTCCCGGCGCGGCGACCGGGAAGGGAGACGCATCGCGCTGGGATGCCCGCCGCCCGGCATGCTCGCTGCCATGTGGGCCGCCCGGTCGCACCTGGGCCGGGCCGCCCACGAACGGCGTGCCCGCCGCGTCGGGACGGCCGGGGATGGGCCAGTAGCAGTCCACGGTCCGCGTTGACCGTACCTTGCTGCTCTCGGCGCTCGAAGCGCCCGGGCAGTCCACCGGACTACTCCGGCGGCTCCTCGCTACTCTCTTCGGGGAAACTGGTCTCCAGCACTCCCCAGGTCCGCAGCCGCTCGGCGAACTCCTGGGGGGTCGTGTCGTGGAGCAGGGCGAGCGCACGCACGTCGCCATCCCGGATGGACAGCACGCGGCCGGCGTAGTCGTCCCGTTGGCGCTGGATCTGGGCGACCCACCGACGAACGAGAGCAGAGGAGTCCGGCGGAGCCTCGCTCAGCTTCTCCAGGTTGAGCACCGTACGTGGGCGACGCTCCCGCGGCGGCAGCTGATCCTCGTTGGGCAACAGCGCCGAGACCGGGACTCCGTAGAATCCCGCGAGTTCGGAGAGCTGATGCACGCTGATCATGCGGTCACCGCGCTCATAGGAACCAACGGCAGCGGTCTTCCACCGCCCCCGCGACTTCTGCTCCACTCCCTGCAGCGACAGACCCTGCTGTATCCGAATCGCCCGCAACCGGGCGCCCACGGCCTTCGCGTACTCTCGGCTCACCCGACACACCCCCAGCCGTCTCGAACGAGCATCACGTACCTCTCGTCGCGCCCATAGGAGATCAAGGTACGACTCGTGTRGCGCTGGCGAGGCATGCTCCCACTAACGTAACGTTGCCGAAAGAGACCGCTCACAGATACATATACGATGCTACGTTGCGCGACTTTCTTGTGCGACTTCTCTCGCATCTCAGACTCTATGAATTAAGAAAGTTACTCTATGTAGTAAATCTTATAAGATCGAAAGCTATCAGCAAGATCCCTCTCACGACTTGACCGAAGTCCCTCCACATAGCGATGCCCCTAAATTGCTCGCCGTAACCGCTCCCACTACGCCGGGATGATGGTGCGAATACTTTATGTCACGGTTACGCCAAGGGCGTAACCGTGAGTTGCCGACACCGCGCGAGCGATCAGCCGAACGGCAGCAGGCCCAGCGGCAGGCCCAGCAGGGGATGCGGCTCTGGCTCGTACGTCGGGACGGCCCACCCGCCCACCAAGATCACCGGGCCTGGCGCCGCAGGCTCCCCCGCCGACGGCGGGGAGCCGCCGGGCGGCCAAGCAGCCGGCCAGCCAGCTCCCTGATCGCCAGCCGGGCCGGGGAGGTCGGAGCGATGTCACGCAGGAGCTGTCCGGCCACCTGGGCGGCGTCCAGCCCGGCGAGGTCGTAGGGCACCAGGGCCACCGGCTCGGTCCCGGTGTGGCGCAGAATCGCCCGACTGACCTCGCGGGCCGGGTCCGCGCCCACAACCGAGGCGCGCAGCCGGTTCACCACGACAAGCGGGTCGACGGCGGGGACGGTCTCCCGCAGGTCGGACAGTCCCCGCACGAACCGGACCAGACCGACCGGTTCGGCGGACGCCACCGCCAGCACGACGTCGGCCGCGCCCAGCACGGCTAGCGTCGCTCCGTTACGCCGGGGCGCGGAGGTGTCGAACGACAGTTCCTCGTCCGTCTCCAGGCAGAACCCGCARTCCACGACGACGAAGGACGCCAGACGCCGGGCCATCGACAGCACGGTCTCAACGGATGCCGGGCGTAGCTCGGGCCACCGCGAGGGGCGGGAGATGCCGGGCAGCACTCGCAGGCCGCCGCCCAGATCCCGGCACAGTACGGCGAGCCGGGGCACGTCCAGCAGCCCCTGGTTGGCCGACCGGGCCGCCGCGGCCAGACCGGGGGCCTCCTCGAGCAGGCCGACGAGCTGCCCGACCGCGCCGCCGTAGGAGTCGGCGTCCACCAGCAGGGTGGAGGTCCCCAGCCCGGCGAGTTCGGCGGCCAGGCACAGCGCGATCGTGGTGCGTCCCGGCGCGCCGGCCGGACCCCATACCGCAATCACCCGGCCCACCCGGCCGTCGCCCGGTTCGATCGGCCCCACACCGTCGGTGACGTCGATGGCCGGGGCGAGCGGCCCGAACCCGACGAGTGGTTCGCTGTACGAACCGGACGCCCAGGTCGCCGGCGCGGCCGCGTTCGTCGCCAGCGCCCGGGATGCCTCGACGACCGCTCCCGCGATGACCTCCGCGGTGGCGTCCGAGGGGATGACCGCGGCCACGCCGAGTTGCCGCAGCCGCCGGTCGCCGTCCTCGTCGCCGGGGGCGGTCAGCCCGACCACCGCGATGCCCGCCATGGCCAGGCGGGTCAGCGCATCCCGGTCGAGCCGGCGMAGGTCCGCGGACAGCAGGGCGGCCCGGGCCGCGCCGGTGGTCGCCGCGGCCAGCAGGTCCGGCAGGTCGACGCAGCGGCGCACCACCGTAACCCCGAGGTCGCGACGATCGAAGGCCGAGACCAGGCCGGCCTCGACCATCGCATCGGTGACAGCGGTGAGGATCGGCAGGCTCACCGGCCGTACCCCGGCACAGTGGTCGGTCCCGTCGAGCCGACCTCACCGCGGGAGTCGCGCTCAAGCTTCACGACGTCGACCCGCTCGCTCTGCGAGGCCGCGACGGCCTGGATGGCGTTGTCCACCGGCACGCGCAGCGTCAGCGAACGGTCCCCGCTGGTCAGCTTCTCGAGGCTGACGAACTCGACGTCGTGCAGGACCAGCGCCTCGGCCCCCGCACCCGCGGGCGCGGCCGGTGTGCTCCGGCCGGCCTGCTGATCGCCCCCGGTAGTGCTCGGCGCTGCGGCGCCGCTCTGGAACACGAAGACGTCCACATGGTCACCCGGTCCGAGGGTCGGCAGCCGCCCGGCCTTCACAATGATCGGCACCAGCCGCGTCGGCTGGGTGTTCTGGCCGGCGAAGTCGGGTCCGCTCACCAGCTCGCCGGTGTCCACCGGCCGCGCCAGGGTGGCGCCGATCAGGTCGTCGAGACGGCTTCCCGGGTAGTAATGACCCGAGGTCCTCTCGTCGAGCCTGGCCGATACCGTGGCGAGATCCCCGGCAACGATGATGTGCCCGGCCGGCAGGTCCACCTTGGCGACCACCCACTGGCGRGTCGCGTCC
Source organism: Frankia sp. CcI156 (assembly GCF_001983015.1). NCBI lineage: Bacteria > Bacillati > Actinomycetota > Actinomycetes > Frankiales > Frankiaceae > Frankia > Frankia sp. CcI156. The sequence goes on along the minus strand of NZ_MOMD01000014.1, from coordinate 130,004 downwards.
GCGCTGGCGAACAGCCGCGCCCCGACGACCACCGAGACGAGCACGAGCAACACCCCGACGAGCAGCCGGGAGTCGCGCCACCGTCGGCGGGTCAACCGACGGGCCGGGGGTGATGTCGGTGGCGGGGACGCCTCCGGGCGGGCCGGTGCCGCGGCGAGCTCGGTCACCGGGAGACCTCCCTCTTCTCCTAGCCGGACCATTGGTACATGTTCGCACCTTCCGGTCGCAGAGCGTACGCGGTCGTCGGCCCTGAGCCCAGCCAAACCAGCGAGGAATCGGCTGCGGACCGAACGGGATCCGTCGACATCTGGGCCATGCAGGCGCGGGTGGCGGACCAGTCCAGTACCTGCGAGCACGGGCTTTTGGCGGTATCCGCGTGCACTTATCCACAAGCACACGCATCCGGACGCGATGAGCGGTGGTATCTCTGATACACACATGAGGAGAGACATCCGCCCTCAGAAGGAGGACTTTGATGAACGACCGCTTCCTTCAACTCAGCGATGTGGCGGACATCCTCAACATCTCCTCCAGTCAGACCTACGCGCTTGTCCGCTCGGGCGAGCTCCCCGCCATCAAGATCGGGGGGAGGGGCCAGTGGCGGGTGGAGCGCACCGAGCTGGAGGCGTACATCCAGCGCSCCTATGAACAGACCCGGGCCTTCGTCGCAGCCAATCCGATGAGCCGTAACGAGGCTCCGCCCGAGGACTAGGCACAGTAGGCGCGGCGAGGTCAGTGGATCCGACGAACGTAGGCGATCGCGTCGAGGGGGRTGGTCCAGCCGGAGCGGATCTGGCCGCGCCGGGCGAACTCGCCGACGGCGTGTTCGGCCACCTCCAGGAAGTCCGAGCCGACCCGCACCGGCGTCCCGTGCAGGGTCACCCCGTCCACCAGCATGAGCGTGCACGCCGAGCGGTCCCGGACGAGCCCGCGCAGGACGTACCGCAGATCCAGCTTGGCCGCCAGCGGACCCTCATGACCCGGCTGGGCCGAGACCACCGGCAGGTTCTCCACGGCCAGCAGCGACCGCACCGGTACCAGAACCTCCGTCGCGCCGGGCTCGGTGATGAGCAACCAGTCCATCCCGAGGGCCGCCAGGGTGCCGTGCAGGATCTCGGGAGCGCGCTGACCACCCACCACCCGGCAACGTGTCGGGTGTCCGACGACGGGTCGCATCCGATCGATCAACCGCAGGTAGGCAGCCTCCCGTCGGCTGCGGTMCGCGAGCTCGGCGGAGAGCTCGGCGGCCTCGTTCGCCTCCCACTGCAGCTCCAGGTCGGCGAACAGATCCTCCCATCGCATCGATACCCCTTCCCATAAAGGTAGATTTCGCCCACTTCCCCCAGTTGCCCCTCACTCCCTACACAAGCAGGGTTGACAGCGAGATTTCAGGGGTTTACACAAGCAAACATAGGCAAACGAACGAGTTCGACAGCATCCGGCGGACAGGAGCACCCACAATGATCGCGAGGGCGGCTCGACAGACGCTGGCGCGGTTCGCCGGCGCGACCGCGGCCGCAATCACGGCGATCATATTGATCGTTTTCGGCCCCCGGCTGGCCGACCTGCCGGAGAGCGTCGAGGCCGCCCCGGAATGGTTCGCCGCCGCGCCCGAGYAGGCGCTGGCCACGATCATCGGGGGCGTCGCCTGGGTGTGCCTGCTCTGGCTGTGCCTGGGGGTTCTGCTCGGCGCGCTGTCGGCTATCCCCGGCGGAGTCGGCCGGCTCAGCGCGGCGCTGGCCCGCCGGATCGTTCCCCGCACGATCCGGCGGATGCTCGAGATCAGCCTCGGAGTGACACTCGTCACCGGGGTGGCGCCGATCATCGCCGCGGTCCCGGCCTCCGCGGCCACCGGACCTGCGGGGACCGGTGTCAGTGCGGGCGCCACCGCCGCACTGCCCGATCTGGACCGGCCCACCACCGTCGGCCATCCCCCGAACCCGATAGCCGGCTTCCCCGACCTCGATCGCCCCCCGGCCGGCACCTCCGCCGGTCACGCCCCCGCGACACCCCCCGTCTCCTCCACCGGCCCCGTCTCCTCCACCGGCCCCGTCTCCCCTGCCGGCCCCGTCTCCCCTGCCGGCTCCACGTCCTCTCCCGAACCCGGTGCCGGTGCCGTCCCGGCGACCAGCCCCACCCCAACGATCTCGGTTCCCGGTCTCGGTGAGGCGATCCCCGTCGTGGACCTGCACGAGACCACCTCGGCGGCCGGCTCGCCAACGCCGCCCCCAGCCCCGGTTTCCGCCGCCGGCGGAAACCCGGTGCACACCGCCCCTGACCCCGGCGCCCTCACTCGGCTCACCACGGCTCGCACGACCACAGCCGGCTGGCCGGACCTGGACCGACCCGCCACCACCTCCCCGAGCAGCCCGGCCGCGCCCGGCGCGGCCATCACTCCGACACCGTTCAACCCGACATCGTTCAACCCGACATCGTCCGGACCGACATCGTCCAACCCGACATCGTCCGGACCGGCGGCTCCGATCGCATCGGTACCGGCCCGGGATCCGATCGTGCCGCCGGCCCCTCGTGGAACGGGCAGGCCCATGAGCCTCCCGGGTACCGACCGGACCTCTCCCGGCGTCGAGGCGGCGGAAATCGTCGTCCTCCGCGGCGACAGTCTCTGGTCCATCGCGGCCCGTCATCTCGGCCCGAACGCGACGCAGGAGCAGATCGCGGCCGAGTGGCCACGGTGGTGGGCCRCCAACTCCGACCTGATCGGCCACGACCCGAATCTGATCTTCCCCGGCCAACGCCTGAAACCACCCCCCGGGCCCTGACCCCGCCCACCACTTCCGGAGCCTGCCGTGACCGCCACCTACGCCCTGACCCTGCCCCGGCGTCCAGTTCCGGCCCCCGGAATGCGCCGCCTTCCCATCACCCCCCACGAACCGCCCTATGACGACGAGGCCGGCTCCTCGTCGGCCGGCGCCCCGACCGGCTCGTCGACAAGGCCGCCCCGACCCCGGGTGCGGCCGGCCGGACGCACCACCGCCGATCGTCCAGGCCGGCCCGTGACCGCCCCGGGAGGCGGCGGACGCCGCCGTGGCGGCCCGTCGGGACCCGGCGGGCCGCCACGCGGCCGTGGCGGTGCGGACGGCCAGACCGAGCCCGGTGGCACGACGGTCGATCGGACTCCTCGGCACCTCGCCATGCCCGAGCGCACGGTCACGGGCACAGGCATGGGATCAGCGGCGTCACACGCGGTGCCGGGTCTCGATCCGGTAGCCGGTCCGCGGCCGGGACACCCCGCCGGGAGCCGGACGAACCCACCGCCCCGGGAAACGGCGGTGGTCATCGTCAGAGCGATCGTCGAGACGCTCGGCGGGGTGCGCCCGGCCTCGCATCTCGCCGGATGGACGACGCCCCGCCTGCAGAACGATCTCGAACGCATCGTCGCCCAGACCACGGATCGCAGGCGGGGTCAGGTCCGCAGCGTACGGGTCAGCGAACCGCGCCCCGGAGTCGCCGAGGTCTCGGCGGTCATCAGCCGAGGTGCCCGGGTGGCCGCACTCGCGCTGCGCATGGAGTCGTMCAGCGGACGCTGGCGGGTGACGACCCTGCAGGTGGGTTAGTGCGGCCACCGGTCCCGGAGATGGATCACTCGGTGTTGCGGCGCGCCGGGTCGCCGTGGCAGCGCTTGTACTTGCGGCCCGACCCACACGGGCAGGGCGCATTGCGAGCGGGACGCGTGCCCGCACCGGGCTGCGCCGTGCCGGCCTCGCCGCGGGCGGCGCTGAGCGCACCGTCTCCAGCCGGGCGGCCCAGTCCCGACCTGCCATCCACCGTCGTGACCGGCCCGGATCCACCGTCGACCGACGGCGCGGTGTAGCGCAGGCCACCGGTCGGCCGCCGCGGCTCGAGCCCCTTGACGAAGACCGGCAGCGGTGCGGACGGAACCGGTGAAGGGGGTGGCGGAGTCTGACGGGCCGCCGCGGGGCGAACGGGCTGCGCGTCCGCGACGGGACCGGCGCCGTCCGGAATCGTCGGCACCGCCGGAGCGGGCAGGGTCGCGGCTGCGGCCGGCGGTGCGGGAGCAGCGGACACGGCCGGCTCGACGCCCACCGACGTGGCGGCCTCCTCCTGCCCCGCAACCTGGACCTCGACGTTGAACAGCAGCCGGACGGACTCCTCCTTGATRCCCTCCATCATCGTCTGGAACATGTCGAAACCCTCACGCTGGTACTCGACCAGCGGGTCCCGCTGTCCCATCGCCCGCAGCCCGATGCCCTCCTGCAGGTAGTCCATCTCGTAGAGGTGCTCGCGCCACTTGCGGTCCAAGACCGCGAGGACGACCCGTCGCTCCAGCTCCCGCATGATCGGTTCGCTGTCGGGGCCGTCGCCGAGGTCGAGTTCCCGCCGGTCGTACGCCTCCTGCGCGTCGACCTGGATGTCCTCGAGCAGGTGATCGGCAGTGAGCCCGTCTCGATCATCGACATCGGGTGCCACCACACCGACCGGGTAGAGCTGCCCGAGCGCCGTCCAGAGCGTGTCGAGATCCCACTCCTCCGGGTACCCGTCGGCGGTGGCGCCGCGCACGTATCCCTCGACGGTGTCGTCAACGAAGTGACGCACCTGCTCGTGGAGATCGGCACCGCCGAGAACCTTGCGGCGCTCCTCATAGATCACGGTGCGCTGCTTGTTCATGACCTCGTCGTACTTGAGGACGTTCTTGCGGATCTCGAAGTTCTGCCCCTCGACCTGGGTCTGGGCCGACCGGATCGCCCGAGTCACGATCTTCGATTCGATCGGGACGTCCTCGGGGATGTTCAGCCGATCCATGATGCCCTCGACCGCGGCCGCGTTGAACAACCGCATGAGATCGTCACCGAGGGAGAGGTAGAAGCGCGACTCACCGCGGTCGCCCTGCCGGCCGGCCCGGCCACGCAGCTGGTTGTCGATGCGCCGGGACTCGTGCCGCTCGGTGCCGAGCACGTACAGGCCGCCGGCGTCGACGACCTCCTCGTGCTCGGCCTTCACCGACTGCCTGGCCTTCTCCAGGGCCTCCTGCCAGGCCGCCTCATAGTCCTCGGGGGTCTCGATCGGCGAGAGGCCGCGCTGGCGCAGCTCGGCCTGGGCAATGAACTCCGGGTTACCGCCGAGCATGATGTCCGTACCACGACCGGCCATGTTCGTCGCCACCGTGACGGCGCCCTTGCGGCCCGCCTCGGCGATGATGGCCGCCTCCCGCTCGTGGTGCTTGGCGTTGAGCACCTCGTGCGGCACACCACGCTTGCGAAGCTGCTTCGAGAGGTACTCGGACTTCTCGACGCTGGTGGTGCCGACCAGGACCGGTTGGCCCTTCTCGTGCCGCTCGGCGATGTCCTCCACCACGGCGTCGAACTTCGCGATCTCGGTCTTGTAGACGACGTCCGGCTGGTCGAGCCGGACCATCGGCTTGTTCGTCGGGATGGGGACGACCCCGAGCGAGTAGATCTGGTGGAACTCGGCCGCCTCGGTCATGGCGGTACCGGTCATGCCGGAGAGCTTGTCGTAGAGCCGGAAGTAGTTCTGCAGCGTGATCGTCGCGAGGGTCTGGTTCTCCTGCTTGATCTCGACCTTTTCCTTGGCCTCGATCGCCTGGTGCATTCCCTCGCTGTAGCGACGACCGTGGAGCACGCGGCCGGTGAACTCGTCGACGATGAGAACCTCACCGTCGGTAACGATGTAGTCCTTGTCCCGCTTGTAGAGCTCCTTGGCCTTCAGCGAATTGTTCAGGTAGCCCACGAGCGGGGTATTCACCGATTCGTAGAGGTTCTCGATGCCGAGCTGGTCCTCGACCTTCTCAACCCCGGACTCGGTGATGGCCACCGTCCGCTTGCCCTCTTCGACCTCGTAATCGACATCGCGTTCGAGCAGCGGGGCGATCCGGGCAAACTCCGTGTACCACCTGGTCGGATGATCCGCTGGACCGCTGATGATCAACGGCGTGCGGGCCTCGTCGATGAGGATGGAGTCCACCTCGTCGACGACCGCGAAGTTGTGGCCACGCTGGACGAGCTCCTCCGAACTCCAGGCCATGTTGTCACGGAGGTAGTCGAACCCGAACTCGTTGTTGGTGCCGTAGGTGATGTCGCAGGCGTACTGGGCCCGCCGGACCGGCGGCGGCATCTGCGGATGGATCACCCCCACGGTGAGGCCGAGGAAACGATGGACCCGGCCCATGTTCTCGGCGTCGCGCTGGGCGAGGTAGTCGTTGACGGTGATGACGTGCACACCCTTACCGGCCAGCGCGTTGAGGTAGGTCGGCAGGGTCGAGACCAGCGTCTTGCCCTCACCGGTCTTCATCTCGGCGATGTTGCCGAGATGAAGGGCCGCGCCCCCCATGATCTGCACATCGAAATGCCGCTGGCCCAGCGTGCGCCGCGCCGCCTCGCGCACGGCGGCGAAGGCCTCGGGCAGCAGGTCGTCGAGGGTCTCCTTCCCGTCCGCGAGCCGCTGGCGGAACTCGTCGGTCATGCCTCGCAGTTCACCGTCGGACAGGCCGGTGAAGTCGTCCTCGATCAGGTTCACCTGCTCGGCGATCGCCTTGAGCTTGCGCAGGATCCGGCCCTCGCCGGCACGCAAGATCTTGTCTAGTACCACGGGCGAAACTCCTCCGGCAGGCGCGTCGGCGAGGTCACCGACCCCACGATGCTAGCCCTTCGACAGCCGCCTACAACATCCATCCGCGCGCGGTTCCTCCGGCTGGGACCGGTGAGGAGCGGGCGACGGGAAGGGGTGCCGGCGAGCGAGGCCAGGGGTCGTACGGACGGGAACGACCAGAACGGGATGACAACACGGCGTGCATGGTCCGCCCATGCCACGCCGCACTGTCCAACGACCGGGAGCGCGGATGGGTGCCCTGGATCGGCGGCAACGGTGGCGGCCGGTGCAAGGTTGGAGCATGGCACCTCTCGAACCGGCGGAGATCACGGYGGGCCGTCTGCATCTGCGCCCCTGGCACCCCCGGGACGCCGACGCCGTACACCTGGCCTGCCAGGACCYGGAGATAAGCCGGTGGACGAGAGTCCCGACGCCGTATCTGTACCAACACGCGGTGGACTTTGTCTCACGCCAGTCGCCGCAGAGCTGGGCCAGCGGGACCGGGGCGCTGTTCGCGGTGGTGGATGCCACGACCGAGCAACTCCTTGCCTCGGTCGGACTGACGGATCTCTCCGGCGACGGCGACGCGAAGATTGGTTACTGGTGCGCGGCGCCGGCGCGCGGGCGGGCAGTGACCTCCCAGGCCGTTGCCGCGCTGACCCGCTGGGGTTTCGGAGCTCTGGGGCTGGCCCGGATCGAGTGGCGGGCCGCGGTGGGCAACCTCGCGTCTCGCCGCGTGGCCGAGAAGGCCGGCTTCACCGTGGAGGGCACCCTGCGCCGGGCCCTGCTGCTGGGCGACGGTAACCGGAGGGACTGCTGGGTGGGATCGCTCCTACCGGACGATCCCGCGCCGCGGTGACGCCCCCCCGACCGGGCCTCAGGTGATCTCGAGCAGCTTCTCCCGGACCGCGTACACGACCGCCTCCATCCTGGAGTGCAGCTGGAGCTTCTCCAGGATGTTGCGGATGTGGTTCTTGACCGTGTTCTCACTGATGTAGAGCTGCTTGGCGATGTCACGGTTGTTCATGCCCTTGGCGACGAGCCGCAGCACCTCCATCTCCCGGTCGGTCAGCCGGGGGGTAGGGAGCTGCGGACGGTCATCCTTGTTCTTAATCATGGCTGCGAACTCGCTGAGCAGCTTCGACGCCATGGACGGGCTGATGAGGCTCTGCCCCCCGTACACGGCGCGGATGTCCGCGGCGACCTCGTCGATAGAGATCTCCTTCAGCAGGTAGCCCATGGCCCCCGCCTTAATCGCGTCATAGAGGTCGGCCTCCTCGTCGCTGATGGTCAGCATGACGATCTTGGCGCTCGGGACAGCCTCCTTGATGGCGCTCGTGGCGTCGATCCCGCCACGGCGCGGCATCCGCACATCCATGAGCACGATGTCCGGCGCCATCTCCTTAGCCATGGTCACCGCCTCGGCACCGTCCGCGGCCTCCCCGACGACCTCGATGTCAACCTCCTGCCCCAGCACCATCTCCAGCCCACGCCGGAACAGCGCATGGTCGTCAACGATCAGCACCCGGATGGGGTTCGCCTCCGATGGCGTCGGCAGCATCTCCTCAGAGCGCTGCTCCTCCACCGTCATCTGACCTCCCTGGACCACTGCCCGCGGCGCACCGCCCCGCGTGCCTCCACGCGGGGCGGTGCGCCGTGTACTCCGACACCCGAGGCAAATGGTCGCACGTCGGCCGGCGGACGCGGCCTTCAGATCGTCTAAACGGCGGCGGCCGAGCTCACGAAGGCGCCTCGGGTTGGCGACGGCCGCTCGTCCCGCTGATCGGCGCCCGCCGGCCCCGACCTGCCGGCCGCCGCCGAACCGGACAACCGGATGACACCGTAGTCGTAACCGACCCGCCGGTAGACGACGCTGGGGAGGCCAAGATCGACGTCGAGGAAGAGATAGAAATCATGCCCCACCAGTTCCATGTTGGACAGGGCCTCCTCCAGCGACATCGGCTCCGCCTCGTGGGTCTTCTCCCGGACGATCAGCGGAGCCTGCTCGCTCTGCTCGCCCGCACCGATCCTGGCGGTGGATTCGTCGGCCGGGGCGGCGACGACCGGCCTGGATCCGCCGCTGCCGCTCCTTCCGGCGGCACCGGCCTCCTCGGCACCGGTCGGTAGGGCAGCCGCCGGCTTCGTGCCCTCCAACGGCATGAGACTGCCGAGCGGAACCGAGGTGATCCCGGTCGGCTTGGCTCCAGCGTGGTTGGCGTGGTGGCGGACCCGCCGGTCGGCGGCCCGGCGCAGCCGCTCGGCCAGTTTGCCGGCGGCCAGGTCGAGGGCGGCGTAGCAGTCGGCCGCGGCGGCCTCGGCCCGGATCACCGGACCCCGTGAGTACACGGTCAGCTCGACCCGGTCGCAGACGTCGGACAGCCGGGGGTTGCGTTCCTTCGACAGCTCGACATCCACCCGGATGATGTTGGAATTCAGCCGTTCCAACTTGGCGAGCTTGGCCTGGACATGATTGCGGAACCGTTCCGGAACCGCGGTGTGCCTGCCCTTGACCACGATGTCCACGCGATCCACCTCCTGTTCGCCTGTCCGACGCCCACGGCCCTCGCCAAGGCTGCCGACCGTGCGCCGGTGTCTCGGAACTTCCGGAGGGAACCGTCTCCGCGGGGCCGAGACGATCYCCCGGGCGCCCTATCTACGGTTGTCGCACCTTCCCAACGTTCTRCGGCTGGCTGCCCGCATTCGGCTCCCTTCCCTTCAGCGGCGGCGCTACTCCGTCCGYCGGCCCGGTATCCGCACGACGAGTGCACTGCGACCGACAAGCGGTCACTCCCGCTCCGTCGGGCCACTCGGCCGTTGCGCCGACTGCCTGGTCAGGCGGTGCGTACTGGTAGTTTCACCCCGACGGCCCCGTCATTGCGAGCAAGCGGTCCCGTCCGCGCGTCGGGCCCGAAGCGGCCACCACCGCGACGGCGCTCGCCCGCAGGGCGCCGGCTCGTAGGGCCCGTACCGCCTCACCCGCCGTGGCTCCCGTCGTCAGTACGTCGTCGACCACGACGATGCGCGGGTCCGCGGGAGGTCCGTCCGAGAGATCGTCGGCGGCCCGCACCAGCCGGGCCGTGCGGGCAGGACCGACCAGGCCGAAGGCGCCCGTGAGGTTGACGAACCGTGCCGCCGCCCCCAGCCCGGCCTGGTCCGCCGTGTGCCGCACCGGCCGCAGCACGGGAGCGATTCCGACCCGGTGCCCGCGTCGGCGCAGGACCGCGGCCGCCACGGAACACAGCAGCTCGAGGTGGTCGAAACCACGCCGACGCCGCGCGGCGCGGTTCGAAGGCACCGGGACCAGCACCACACCGCGCCCGCGAGGACAGCGACCGGGATGCACGTCGGTGGCACCCACCGCGCCCGACGACACCGCCCGCGCTACCGCGCGGGCGAGCGCACCGCCCAGCGGACCGGCCAGGTCGCGCCGGCCACGCTCCTTGTAGGCGAGAAGGAGCGCCCGGACCCGGTCGGCGTAGCGGGCGGCGGCCAGGCACGGCGGCAGCCCTCGCCGCCACGGGGTGGCCAGGGAGCCCGCGGCGGCGAGGAACACGGGACCACGAAGCTCGGCGACACACGCCGGGCACGCCGACGCCCCCCAGTCGCCGCATCCGGCGCAGGCAAGCGGCATGATCAGATCAGCGAGAATCGCAAGATTCCTGGTGAGCAGGGACAACGTGGCTCGAGGCATGACAGGAAGGATCAGCCGCGGGCCGCGGGCCGACCAGCCCCGAGTGGTGATCTGTGGATACCGCCCCCGGCAGTCGCGAAGCGGCTGTGGACAATCCCGGGCGACGCGGTCGGCCACCGGCCCCGCAGCCGAGGTGGGGCCGGCCTGGCCGGCACGTCCCGGCCGGCACGTCCCGGCCAGCACATCCCGGCCAGACCGCGTAATTCCGCCGGCATCGCCAGCATCCATCCTGGCCGAGAGCACAGAATCCTCACAGTGGCCGCGGCATGCCCACCACAAGCACGGCATCCTTACCTCGACACATCGAACCTCGACACCGAACCTCGACACCGACCGCGACGAGTGGAGACACACCGATGGCCGACGGACCCGGTTGGGCCTCGCCCGGCACCCCGCCGCCCGGYGCCCCGCAGGGCCCGTGGGGACAGTGGCGGTGGGGCCCGGCCGTCCCGAAACCGGGCATCATCCCGCTGCGCCCCCTCGCTCTGGGCGAGATCCTGGACGGCACGTTCGCCACGATCCGCACGAATCCCGGCGCGACCGTCGGGGTGACGGTGGCGGCCGCGGCGGTGGTGGAGACGGTGTCCACCACCGTCGCGATCAGCGGCGAGGACGCGTCGCCGGGCGCCAGGGCCGCCATCACCGTCGCGATGCTCGGTCTCGATCTCATCCTCGGGCTCTTTCTTTCCGGGGTGCTCAGCGTCGTGGTGAGCGAGGCGATCCTGGGAAGCCGAATCACCACAATCGACGCGGTCCGACGGGTCGCGCCGCGGCTGCCCGGCCTGCTCGGCCTCACGGTCATCGTGGCGCTGTCGGTGGTACTGGGGCTGATCGCGCTGCTGGTCGGGGCGATCGTCGTCGGGGTCTACCTGGCGCTGGCCACGCCCGCGTACGTCCTCGAGGGCGGCACCGTGCGCGACGCGCTGCGACGGTCGATCGCGATCGTGCGTGGATCATGGTGGCGGACGTTCGGTATTCTGCTGCTCGCCATGCTGGTGGCGGGGTTCCTCGGTGCGATCTTCGCCATCGCCGCCAGCATCGTGATGGCCTCCTCCRAGTCGGTGTTCGGCGACCCGATCAGGGGTGATCTCACCGTCACCGGCTACATCGTCCAGGCGATCGGCAGTCTGCTCGCCACCGCGATCTCCACGCCGATCGTCTCCGGAGCCGTCGTCCTGCTCTACGTCGACCTCAGGATCAGACGCGAGGGTCTGGACGTGACCCTCGCCGAGGCGGCCCGCGCCCGCACCGCCGGCCTGCGGCCCTCCGGATGACGCTCGGCGGTCCTGTCACTCGGGACGGAGCTCGGGAGGAGGCTCGGCGGGAACTTTCCAGGCACCTCTACAGAAGTTCCGAACCCAGCTGGTGGAGCCGGGCGGTCCGGTGGATCGACGACAGGATCGGGGATCTGGTCCACTGGCTGCTCCCCGGCGGAGACGGCCTCGGCGGAGGGTCGGGTGGTCTCGGGGTCCTCGCGCTCGTCCTCGTACTCGTCGTCGTGGCGGTGGCGCTGCGGTGGTGGCTCGGCCCGGTGCGCCGCAGCGCGCGTACCAGGCGGGAGGATAACGACCTGTCCAGTTCGTCAACCGCGGCGCAGCTGCGTGCCGAGGCTGACGGCCACGCCGCCGGCGGAGCCTATGCGGAGGCGGTTCGGTCCCGGCTACGGGCCATCGTGCGGATGCTGGAGGAGAAGGGCGTGCTCGATCCGCGCCCCGGCCGTACGGCCGGTGAACTCGTCGAGGAGGTGGCGAGAATCGCGCCGTCCCCCGACGGCGGGCAACCCCGGGGCGGAACGGACCGGCCGGGCGCGACGACGGGCGCGGCGGGCGATGGACCCGGCACGGCGTTCGAGCCGGCCGCGGCGCTCGCCGCGGCGGTCGAGGTCTTCAGCGAGATCTGGTACGGCGGGCGCCCGGGGTCCGCGGCCGGCTACCGGGTCCTGGTCGAGGCCGACCGCGCCCTGATCCAGCTGCGTCGCGGCGCAGACGGCACAGACGGCACAGACGGCGCAGACGGCACAGACGGCACAGACGGCACCGGCGGCACCGGCGGCACCGGCACCCTCGCGGTCCCGGCATGACCATCCCCGGCGCCCCGGCGATCACCGGCGACCATCTCGGTGGCGGCGGGACGGCCGGCGGCCGGTCCGGGCGGGGGTCGCCGAGCGCGTTGCGCAGCGGTCCCAGGCCCCCAGCGGTGCGCCGCGGGATCCTCGTGGTGGCCGTCCTCGGCGTCCTGGTCCTCTGTTACGTGGTCGTCTCGGCGCTGGCCGGGCGGCCCGACGGCCAGGCCTACCTGGACGTGGCCTCCGCCGAGCCCGGAGGAACCCGGGCCCTAGCCGAGATCCTGCGGGCACGCGGGATCATCGTCTCCGCCACGGACAACCCTTCCGGCGGCCGGCAGCAGGGGCCGAACCCCGGTGGTCTGGGCGGCGGGGTCGGTCCAGCCGGGGCGGGCGGTAGGGCGACGCTGGTCGTCGTCCATCCGGGACGGCTCACCCATGACGAGCTGATCGCCCTGCTCGGACGGGTCTGGCAGGGCGCCGACGTCGTCCTCGTGGCGCCGGACGCCACGGTGCTCGGTGCCCTAAATGTCGGGGTGGTCACAGCAGGCTCCGCGCCCAGCGGCGAGCAGAGTGATCCACGGTGCCTCCTGCCCGAGGCGACCACGGCCGGAACAACCTCGATCGGCGCCGACGAGACCTTCACCCGCCAGGGCGACGGAGCCGGTCTCGGCGACATGGCGGTCTCGTTGTGCTACGGCGACCCGCACGGCGAGGCACGCCTCGCCGTGCTGACCCCCACCCGATCGGGCTCACCACGCGCCGGTGGCGGGCGGCTGGTACTGCTCGGCTCGGCGGGGTTCCTCACCAACGAACACCTCGGCCGCACGGGGAACGCGGCGCTGGCCCTCGGCCTGCTCGCCCGGCAACCCGTACTGTCCTGGATCACACCCGACGCGGGTGGGGCCGGCGGGGTCGGCACGAAAAGCATGATGGATCTGCTGCCGTCCGCCTTCTGGTGGACCTTTCTGCACATCGTCGTCGTCCTGGCGCTGCTGGCGCTGTGGCGTGGCCGGCGGCTCGGGCCGCCGGTGCCGGAGCCCCTTCCGGTGGTCGTCCGGGCGGCCGAGACGGTCGAGGGACGCGGGCGACTGTACGCGGCGGCACACGCCCGGGACAGGACCGCCGACGCGCTGCGGGCCGGGACGCGCGTCCGGCTGGCCGAACGGATGGGCCTGCCCCTGATCTGGACCCCCGCCGGTTCCCTGAGCCCCGATCCCGTCGCTCTGGTGACCACTGCCAGCGAGCAGACGGGACGGTCACCCTCGGAGATCGGATCGCTCCTGTACGGTTCGGGCATGCCGCCGCAGACCGCCGGACCGCCCGGTCACCTCGGGCGGGCCAGGGACTGGTACCAGTCAGGCCGCTACCCGGCCGAGAACGGACAGCGGGCGGCATCCGGCGGGGCCGGACGGTATCGCGACGGCGGATCCGAGCGGACCGCCGCGGCGGGCGTTCCCCGGGCCGGCGTTCCCCGGGCCGGCGTCGGCGCCCCTCGACGCGATACGCAGGACGCGGCGCTGCTGGCGCTGGCCCACGCGCTCGACGAGCTCGATCGACAGGTAGGCATACGGTGACATCCCCGCGCATCGACGCGCCGACGACAGCCCCCCCGCCCTCGACCGCATCGTCGTCCGCCGCGGCGCCGGGTCCGGGAGAGCAGCCGGCACCACCGGACGCGCAGACGGCCCGCCGGTCCCTGATCGCGCTGCGCGGTGAGGTGGCCAAGGCGGTGATCGGTCAGGACGCGGCGGTCAGCGGGCTCGTCATCGCCCTGCTGTGCCGGGGACACGCACTGCTCGAGGGGGTGCCCGGCGTCGCGAAGACGCTGCTGGTCCGCACGCTCGCGACCGCGTTGGCACTGGACACCAAGCGCCTGCAGTTCACCCCGGACCTCATGCCCGGCGACGTCACCGGCTCGCTGGTGTACGACAACCGCAGTTCCGAGTTCACCTTCCGGGAGGGCCCGGTCTTCACCAACCTCCTGCTGGCCGACGAGATCAACCGGACTCCGCCGAAGACGCAGGCCGCCCTGCTGGAGGTGATGGAGGAGCGTCAGGTCAGTGTGGCGGGCGTCCCGCGGCCGCTGCCGGCCCCCTTCGCAGTCCTCGCCACCCAGAACCCGATCGAACACGAGGGCACCTATCCGCTTCCCGAGGCGCAACTCGACCGCTTCCTGGTGAAGGTGACGCTGCCACTGCCGCCCCGCGACGACGAGGTCCGTGTCCTCGCCCACCATGCGGACGGGTTCGACCCCTCCGACCTGCCCGCCGCGGGGGTCCACCCGGTCGCGGGACCAGCGGACCTCGCGGCGGCCCGCGCCGCGGTGCTCACCGTCGCAGTCCACCCGGAGGTGCTGGCCTACATCGTCGATCTGGCCCGGGCGACCCGCGCGGCACCGTCGGTACAGCTCGGGGTGTCCCCCCGCGGCGCCACCGCGCTGCTGGCGACGGCCCGGGCCTGGGCGTGGCTGTCGGGACGCGGCTATGCGACCCCCGACGATGTCAAGGCGCTGGCCCGGRCAACCCTGCGGCACCGGATCAGCCTCCGTCCGGAGGCCGAACTGGACGGCGTGACGGCCGATGTYGTGCTCGAACAGGTACTCGCCACCGTTCCGGTGCCCCGGTAGGCGGAAACGGTGGCGATCACCGGCCGTACCGTCGCACTGGCCCTGTTCGGGGCGCTGGTCGTCGTCCTGTCCCCCGCCCCGGGCCTGACCCTCGTGCTGGTCGACCTGGTGGTGGTGGGCTTGGTCGCCCTCGACCTCGCCCTGGCGGGTGGGGTCCGCACGCTGGAGTTCAGCCGCTCCGGACCGACCGCCGGGCGGCTGGGTCAGCCCGTTCCGCTGGTGCTCGGCGTCACGAACGGCGGCACCCRCACGGTGCGTGCCCACATCCGCGACGCCTGGCCGCCGTCCTCGGGGTCCCGGCCGCGGGAGCACCGGGTCACCGTTCCGGCGGGGGAGCGGCGCTTCCTGGAGACGACGCTGCATCCGACCCGGCGCGGCGACCGGGAGCCGTTCCGCATCACGATCCGTTCGCTGGGGCCACTCGGCCTCGCCGGCCGGCAGGGACGGCATCACTGCGCATGGCGGGTCCGAGTGCTGCCGCCGTTCACGTCACGCCGCCATCTGCCGGCCGCTCTCGCGCGGCTGCGGGAGGTCGAGGGCGAGGTCGCCATCCGCGGCGCGGGCGCCGGCTGCGAGTTCGACAGCCTGCGGGACTATGTGATCGGCGACGACGTTCGGCTGATCGACTGGCGGGGTACCGCCCGGCGCGGGACCGTCGTCGTCCGTACCTTCCGACCGGAGCGTGACCGCAGGGTCGTCTGCGTACTCGACACGGGTCGGACCTCGGCCGGGCGAATCGGCGATACCCCCCGACTGGACCACGCGCTCGACGCCGCGCTGCTGCTCACCGCGGTGGCGCTACGCGCGGGTGACCAGGTGGGTCTCGTGGCGCACGACAGCGTTCCTCGGATCACCCTGCCAGGCGGGCACGATCACGGGTTGCTCGCCCGGATGAGCGACGCGATGGCCACCCTGGAACCGGCCCTGATCGAGGCCGATCATGGCGGAATCGTGTCGACGGTGCTGCGCGGGACTTCGCGGCGGTCCCTGGTCGTCCTGTTCACCGACCTGGTACCAGCGGTGATCGAGGAGGGGCTGCTCCCGGCTCTGCCGACGCTGGCCGCGCGGCACACTGTCGTGGTCGCGGCGCTGCGCGACCCGCGCGTGGACGAGATGACGACCGGCCGAGGTGACGTCCGTGAGGTGTACGCGGCCGCGGCGGCCGAACAGACTCTGCTGCGGCGACGGGAGCTCACCGAGACGCTGCGCCGCCGCGGGGTCGAGGTGGTGGACGCACCGCCGAGCGGCTACGCGGCGGCCGTCACCGACATCTACCTCACCCTGAAATCCCTCGGCCGGCTCTAGACGACTATCTCAGCGAAATCATCGAAGGTGATTTCGCGAGGTGCCGGCCGGGCCGGCCGGTGTCCCCGGATGGTTCCGTGGCGGTAGACGGTACTCTGACCAGCATGGTCCGGGGATGGCCGCTGCCAAGGCGGCGTCACGGGACATCGCACCGACCGCGTCGCGCCCTTGTCCAGGAGGCCGGTTTCCGCGGTTCTTGGCCGGCCGAGGCACACCATGCCCCTCCCACCGCCCGGCCCGAGGCCGGCGCGACCCGAGAGTCCGCGCTCCGGCGCCCATCCGCGAGGGTGGGGCATCTCAGGAGGTCTTCCATGCAACGCCCACGGCGGCCTGCCGCTCTCGCGCTGGTGGTCGCGGCGGTACTGGCACTCGCGTCCTGCGCGTCGTCGGGTGGTTCGACCCCGGGCTCGTCGGGCACCACCGGGTCGGCCTCCCTTCACCTGGTCAAGCCCGGCCAGCTGACCATCGCCACCGGCTCACCGGCATATGAGCCGTGGTTCGCCGACGGCAGACCGGAGAGCGGCCAGGGATTCGAGAGCGCAGTCGCCTACGCCGTCGCCGCGAAACTCGGTTTCACCGCGGCGCAGGTGCACTGGATGAACGTGCCGTTCAACAGTTCGTTCGCACCCGGCGCGAAGAACTTCGACTTCGACATCAACGAGATCTCGATCACGCCGGAACGGCGGCAGGCAGTCGACTTCAGCAGCGGCTACTACGACGTCGCGCAGGCCGTCGTGGCGCTCAGATCCTCACGTATCGCGCACGTGACGACTCTCGCCGGGCTGAAGAACGCCAAGCTCGGCGCCGCGATCGGCACGACGAGTCTGACCGCCATCAACAAGCAGGTGAAACCGGCAGCGCAGCCGGCCGTCTTCAACGACACCAACGAGGCCGAGACCGCGTTGGAGAACGGCCCGATCGACGGGATCGTCGTCGACCTGCCCACCGCGTTCAAACTGACCGCCACCGAGATCGAGAATTCCGTCATCATCGGTCAGTTTCCCTCGACCGGCGAGCCCGAGCAGTTCGGCCTGCTGTTCGAGAAGGGTAATCCGCTGGTGCGCAACGTCAACGCCGCGCTGGCGGAACTGACCGCCAGCGGCGAGCTCAGGAGGATCACCGAGCAGTGGCTTTCAACCACGGCCGGAGCCCCCGTTCTGAAAACCGATGGTGCTCGCCACCCATGAGATGGTGCCGGGTAGTCGGTGTACCCGCGCTCAGGCCACCGGGAGCAGGTCGGCGCCGCCGCGTCCGGTGTCGATGTCACCGGTCTCTCCGGCCGCGGCCGCCCGGCCGCCATACAGCCGGACGTAGGCGATGAAGCCGCCGAACGCTACCGCGCCGATCCCGATCCGGATCGCCGTGGGCAACCCCGACGGGGTCACGAACGCCTCGATCAGCCCGGAGGCGGCCAGCACGAGCGCCATCCCCATCGTGATGGCCACCGCCGCGCGCCCCTCGGCGGCCAAGGCCTCCACCCGCCTGCGCGGACCCGGCGCAATGATCGTCCAACCGAGACGCAGCCCGACCCCGCCCGCGACGAACACGACCGTGAGCTCCAGCAGGCCGTGCGGGAGGATCAGGCCGAAGAACTGCCCGCTCTCCCCACAGCTGGACATGTATCCGCCGACGACGCCGAGATTCAGCGCGTTCAGCAACATGACCAGCAGGGTCGGGAGACCCAGCAGCACCCCGGAGACCACCGCCTGCGCGGCCACCCAGGCGTTGTTCGTCCACACCTGGCTGGCGAAGGACGAGGCCGGATTCTCGGTGTAGTAGGACGCGAAGTCGTGGCGGCACAGATCCGCGACCGCGTCCGGCGCACGCAGGTTCGCCTGCACCTCGGCGTCGTGCACGACCCACAGACCGACGGCCAGCGCGACGAGCAGGGAACCGAGCGCCGTCGCGACAGCCCACCATCGGCGTTCGTACACGGCCACCGGAAACGTCACCGCGAAGAAACGGCCGACGACATGCCAGCCGGGGTCGGGTGCGCCGCCCACCGCCGCCCGGCCTCGCGCCACCAGGTTCGTCAGATCGTCGACCAGGGTCGTGTCGTACGACCGGCTGCGGATGACCGAGAGGTGGGTAGCCGTGCGCTGGTACAACTCGACCAGTTCGTCGAGCTCGTCCGGTGCCATCCGCCGCGGCCGGCCGGCCTTGTCGACGAGCCGACCAAGCCGGACCCATTCCGGACGGTGCACGGCGACGTACGCATCGAGATCCATGGCGGTCTCATCCTCCCAGCCCGTCGAGATCCTCCCAGACCTCGAGCCGCACGCGTCCGAACCGTCCTCACCGCCGTCGGCGGCACCACCCGGCGAGGAGGATCGAACCGGGCGGCGTAAGCCATAAGGTGATGTCCGGATACCCATCGAGGTCCCGGGGGGCCCAGATGAACCAGGTCGTCACGGGAAAGGGATCCGCCGGTCTCGCCGGCACGGGTGTCCTCACGGGTGAGGCGATCGTCACAGGTGAAGCGATCACCATCGAACTGCGGGTGGCTCGGCTGGGCTCCCGTCTGATCGCCGGCCTGCTCGACCTGCTCATCCAGCTCTACATCCTCTACGCGGTCGGCGCCGCGGCCCTGCTGATCGTGCGGCCCGACAACGACGCCCTGATCGCCGCGGTATTCCTGCTGGTCTACGTCGGCGTCGTGCTCGGGTATCCGGTCACCTGCGAGACGCTGACGCGCGGGCGGACCCTCGGCAAGATGGCCATGGGGCTGCGTGTCGTCCGCGACGACGGAGGTCCCATCCACTTCCGGCACGCGTTCGCCCGGGGTCTGGTCGGGGCGGTCGTCGAACGTCCCGGACTGCTACTGGGCCTGCCCGCGGTGATCAGCATGCTGGTGTCGAAACACGCGAAGCGGCTGGGGGACGTCTTCGCCGGCACGGTCGTCCTGCAGGCCAGCGTGCCGCGCCCTGGCGGAGCGCCGCCGTCCGTCCCGCCCCAGCTCGTCGGCTGGGCCGCCACCCTCGACCTCACCGGGTTGGATGATGCTCTGGCCCTGCGTGCCCGCCAGTTCCTCGGCCGGGCGCACGAGCTGTCCCCGCAGGCCCTCRAACGCCTCGGCAGCGGGCTGGTCCGGCAGGTGYGGGCCGTCGTGACACCACCGCCGCCGCCCGGCACGCCGGGCTGGGCCTACCTGTCCGCCGTGTTGGCCGAGCGAACCCGGCGTGCCTACCATCGGCTGACGGCGAACCGGCCGAGATCGATACCCTCTCCCGTCTTCTCCCCGTACCCGACGGCCCAGTACCCGACGGCCCAGTACCCGACGGCCCAGTACCCGACGGCCCAAGACCAATCCCCGCCACCCCCCTACCCCACGGCCCCGCAACCCCCGCCGGGCCGGTAACCCCCGCCGGGCCGGTAACCCCCGCCGCCCTCACCGGTCCCCGGCAGGCAGCCAGCCCATCATCCGGCCGCACCCGCCCGGACCAGCCGGGACACGCACCATCAGATCCACACTTCCTTAACGTCTGCTAAACAATGTGGGGCGTACCGCACACACCGGACGTGGCGGCTGGTCCGCCGGTGAAACGCTCGTCTAGCGTTACCTAGGAATCAGACCRTCCGCACCAACCGCCTCGAACCCGGCGCGCACCCGCTGCCACGTCGCACCGGGTTCGAGGCGGTGATGCCGGTGAGCGACCAAGTGCCGGCTCACGCATGCTGGACAGGTCCCAGGAAGACTCCGGCCCTTGCGCCGGTCCACGGAGGGGGTGACGTTGACGTCTGTCGGACGGGAGTCGAGCACTCCATCTCAAGCCACCCCGCCCCCGCGCGCGAGCAAGCCGGCCGACCCGAGCAAGCCGGCCCGGCCGGGTGTCCCGTCGCGCGCCGTCGCGCCGGAACGTGCCCCCGCCCCGCCCCGATCCGCCGCATCGCCCCGATCCGCCGCATCGCCCCGATCCGCCGCATCGCCCCGATCCGCCAGGCCATCCCGATCCGCCAGGCCATCCCGATCCGCCAGGCCGGGCAACGTGGCGAGCGGCGTCACCTATGCGGACGACGGCGCTTCCGCGCGTCGCTCCCCCGGCGGCACGGGCGACGGTCCGGCCGCAGCCGGCGCGGCCGGGGCCGGTGGAGCGGGTAGGCCGCTCAACCCCCGTCCGCCCGTGAACCGGCGTCGGGTCCTGAAGAAGATGGGGCTGACGGCGATCGTTCTGGGGCTGGTCGTCGCGTTGTTGTCCCTGCCGTTCGTCGGTGCGGTCGGCCTGTTCGCCAAGGAAAGCGCGGACCACTTCCTCGGGCTGCCCGGCGAGCTCGTCACGCCTCCGTTGCCGCAGAGTTCGACGATTCTGGCCGCCGACGGATCAGTGATTGCCACGTTGCGCGGCGCCGAGAACCGCATCGTCGTGCCCGGCAACGAGATCCCGAAGATCATGCGCGAGGCGATCGTCTCGATCGAGRACGCCCGCTTCTACAAGCACGGCGGCGTCGACCCACAGGGCGTCTTCCGCGCCGCGCTGCGCAACAGCGAGGCCGGCGGAGTCGCTCAGGGCGGTTCGACGCTGACTCAGCAGTACGTCAAGAACGTGCTGCTGCAGAACGCCCGCACCACGCGGGAGCKAGAGGTCGTGGCCGGAGACTCCCTGGACCGCAAGATCCAGGAACTCCGGTACGCCCTGGACATCGAGAAGCGGTTCTCCAAGGACGAAATCCTGGAGCGCTACCTCAACATCGCGTATTTCGGTGACGGCGCGTACGGGATCGGCACCGCCGCCGAGCACTACTTCGGGGTGCCCATCTCCCAGGTCACCCTCGAACAGGCGGCGCTGCTAGCCGGGCTCGTSCAGAGTCCGTCCCGGTACAACCCCGCAGCTCACCCGGAGGCCGCGCTGGCCCGGCGCAACACCGTGCTGGACAAGATGGCCGCCGAGGGGTATGTCTCTACCATCCAGGCGGAGGCGGCGAAGCAGCTGCCGCTGAACGTCGTGAAAGCCCCGCCGCCAGCCGCGGACTCCTGCGAGACGTCGTCGGCGCCGTTCTTCTGCGACTACGTGCGCTCCCAGCTGCGGGCGAGCCCGGCGCTCGGTTCCACCCTGGAGGAACGCAACCGACGCATCTACGAGGGCGGCCTGGTCATCAGGACCACTCTCGACCCACTGGTGCAGCAGGCGGCGCAGGACGCCGTCAACTCGACCATATCGCCGAGCAACCGGGTGTCGGCGACCGAGGTCGTCATCCAGCCCGGTACCGGCAACATCCTCGCCATGGCAGTGAACCGGGTGTACGGCTCGAACACAGCAGCCAACCAGACGGTGGTGCCGCTGCCGACCAACGCCACCTTCCAGCCCGGGTCGACGTTCAAGACCTTCGTGCTCGCCGCCGCGCTCGAACAGGGCTACGGCACCTCGACGGCCTTCTACTCCCCGGCCTGCTACGAGAGCAAGAAGTTCCCGTTGGACCGCGGTGAGGGCGACTGCCCCAGGGGTTTCTCGAACTCCGATCCCGCCGAGGCCGGCATCTACGACATCCCCAAGGGCACCTGGGACTCGGTGAACACCTTCTACGTGCAGCTCGCGGAGAAGACCGGCATCCCGGCGGTCCTGGAGATGGCCAAACGCCTGGGCGTCACACCGCCGAAGGCGGACAAGATCGGCTCCACCGACGGGGCCACCGCCATCGGTGGCGGCCAGTACATGTACGTTTCCCCGTTGCAGATGGCCGACGCCTACGCGACGATCGCCGGCGGCGGGGTGCGCTGCACGCCCCGCTTCGCCACCGGGGCCGTCGACTCCAGCCACGACCCGATCGACATCGCCCAGCCGCCGCAGTGCGAACAGGTACTCGCCAAGGGTGTCGCCGACACCGTGACCAGCGTGCTCGCCGGCGTCCCGCTCCACGGGACCGGGACCAAGGCGGCCATCGACCGCCCCTCGGCGGGCAAGACCGGCACCACCGACGAGTTCTCGGCCGCCTGGTATGTCGGCTTTACCCCGCAGATCACCGCAGCGGTAGCCGTCGGCGATCCCATGGGAGCGGAGAGCCACCCGCTGCGGGGCGTCGTCGCCGACGGCCGGACCTGGCCCCGTGTCTTCGGCGGCGACCTGCCCGCGATCATCTGGAGCAAGTCGATGCGGGCCGCCCTAGCCAACCAGCCGGTAGTCCCGTTGCCCGGTGCCGATCCGACCGTCGCGCGCGGCATCAAGGGAGGTCTGCAGAACACCCCGCCAGCGCCGGCACCCGGTCAGGGCCTCGGCGACCTGTTGCAGAACCTGGGTCAGCAGATCTTCCCTGGCACGGGCGGGCAGCCGCAGGGAGGCGGCACCCCGCTCGGCCAGCCCGGCACGGACCAGAGCGGGCAGAACCAGGGACAGCCGCAGCAACCCCAGAACGGCGCCGAACCGGGATCCGGCAGAGGGGATCAGCCTGCCGCCCACTAGCCCGCCTTCCGGCGGTCTGTCAGCGCCTGAGGTCTGTCAGCGCCTGAGGTCGTGGGCGGCGGGTACCTGCACGGGATCGACCCCGAGCGCCAAGGCGAGATAAACGGCCGTGTAGTCGAACAGGCCGATGAGTGAGGCGAGCCGTTCCAACGGCCCGCCGCCGTCGGCGCGCAGTTCGGTGACGCCGACGCCTCGCTCGGCCGCCACCGCCACCGCCGCCTCGGCCTGCCGGGCGACATCCGGACGTTCGACGTCGGGATCGCGCAGCAGGACCAGGCGGAGCCGGATCGACTCGTCCTCCTCGGCGCGGTCGCGGAAGAAGTCGTCGAGGTCGTCGCGCGCCGGGTCGCCAGCCGCCGCGAGACCCGCCCCGAAGGCACCGTCGAACAGCGCGACCTGGTGGCGGGCGGGATGCGGCAGCGCCCCGGCGATGGCCGGATACTTCGCGCTCGTCGCGAGCTGGGTGACGGCACGTTCGGCCACCACGTTCGTCACCGGTGAGGTTCCCCAGATGAGCGGCAACGTACCGGCCAGCTCGAGCGCGAGCGTCTTCGCCGGATTGACGAACGACTCGCTGGACGAACGGCAACGGGTCGCGACGTCCTCGAGGCGGACGGCGGCCGCCTCGATCGCCTCGTCCGCCACCCGCGCGATACCCAGGGCCCGGGCGACGATGATCAGTGGCAGCGACAACGACCACAGGACGGCACGAGCGGGCCGCTCCGCCGAAGTCACGACGAGGGGCGCACCGGCCACCCCGGCCAGGTAGGCCAGGGGGGTGTCGGCAGGGGCGACCACGGCCACCCGCGCGCCGCGCCGGTTCGCCTCCTCCACCGCCGAACAGGTCTCCGCGGAGGCACCGGACGCCGACACCGCGAGGACGATGTCGGCCACCCCCACCCAGCCCGGAAGGCCGTAGGTGTGGTGACCGATGACGGGCACCGGGCTGGCCGGCCCGGCGACGGCGGCGAGCACCTCGGCGGCCAGCGCCGCGCCGCCCACACCCACCACGACGACCGCCCGGGGCCGTCCGTCGGCGGCGAGGCGACCGACCCCGGCCTCCTGGGCGAGGGTGGCACCGCGACGGACCTGGCGGGCGGCGGAGGCGATGTGCGGCAGGAGACCGCCGGCGTGACCGGCGTCGATCCGGGCGGTGTCGTCGAGGATCGCCTCGTCGAGATACACGTCGAGGCCGCGGCGTCAGTTCGACGCCGACGCGCCGGAGAACGGGATCGCCTCGTCGAGCAGCATCACCGGGATGTCGTCCCGCACCGGGAACGCCAGGTCGCAGGCGAGGCACACCAGCACGGGGGCGCCGCTCAGCTCGTCGGGCCGCAGCTCACCGTGCTTGCTGCACGGGCAGACAAGGATCTCCAACAGCAGCGGGTCGAGACTCATCAGGCTTCCCTTCCGCTCCGGATCCGAGCGAGGATCTCGTCGCGCAGCCGGTGCATCGTGGCGTCGTCGGGCCCCTCCACATTGAGCCGCAACAGCGGCTCGGTGTTGGACGGGCGGAGGTTGAACCAGGATCCGTCCGAGAAGGAGATCGTCAACCCGTCCAGGTGGTCCACGTCGGCAGCGTCCGGCGCGTACGCCTTCTCGATCACGTTCATCGCCGCCGCGGCGTCCGCGATCTCGGAATTGATCTCACCGGACGCGCTGTAACGGGCGTACCCCCCGAGCAGCTCGGACAGCGGCCGGTCCTGGCTGCCCAACGCGGCGAGCACATGGAGCGCGGCGAGCATGCCGGAGTCCGCTCGCCAGAAGTCGCGGAAGTAGAAGTGACCGGAATGCTCGCCACCGAAAACCGCGCCGGTACGGGCCATCTCGGCCTTGATGAACGAGTGGCCCACGCGGGTCCGGACCGGGACCCCCCCGCGCTCGGTGACCAGCTCGGGGACCGCCCGGCTGACGATGACGTTGTGGATGATCGTGCCCCCCGGCTCCCGGGCCAGCTCGCGATCGGCCACCAGGGCGGTGATGGTCGACGGAGAGACGATCTCCCCCCGCTCGTCGACGACGAAGCAGCGGTCGGCGTCGCCGTCGAAGGCCAGGCCGATGTCGGCTCCGGAGCTGCGGACGGCGGCCTGCAGGTCCCGCAGGTTCGCCGGCTCGATCGGGTTCGCCTCGTGGTTCGGGAAGGAGCCGTCCAGCTCGAAGTAGAGCGGGATCACTGTCAGCGGCAGCCCGGTGAAGGTGGCCGGGACGGTCAGCCCGCCCATGCCGTTGCCCGCGTCCACGGCGACCGTCAGCGGCCGGATCTGCGCCAAGTCGACCAAGGTGCGCAGATGACGCACGTAGGAGTCCAGCAGGTCCCGCCGAGCCACGGTGCCGCGACGACCGGGACCGGCGGGAATGCCCGCCTCGATCATCGCGCGGATGTCGGCGAGCCCGGTCTCCTGGCCGATGGGTGYCGCGCCGGCCCGGCAGAGCTTCATGCCGTTGTACTTCGCCGGGTTGTGCGACGCGGTGAACATCGCACCCGGAATGTTCAGCGAACCGGCGGCGAAGTAGAGCAGATCGGTGGATCCCAGCCCGGCGGCGATCACGTCCGCGCCCTGGCTGGCCGCCCCTTCCGCGAAGGCCTCGGCGAGCGGGACCGACGACTCCCGCATGTCGTGCGCGGTCACGATCCGCGGGGCGCCGAGCAGCCGCACGAAGGCGGCTCCGGTGGCTCGGGCGACGTCGGCGTCGAACTCCGCCGGCACCACGCCACGCACGTCGTACGCCTTGAAGATCCGCGAGAGGTCACGCATCCCTTCCAACCCTTCTCCCTGGTGTCCCCCGGCACCGGGTGAATGGTGCCTCCCGGCCGCGCGGCCACTACTGCGACCGGCTCGGTTGACCTTATCCGCCGGGTCCGACACCGCTGGAACCGCGTCCGGGCGAACTCGCGCCGAACCACTCGCCGAACCACCGGTACCAGGACAAACGGAAGATCGGGACGACCACCTGACCGGGACGGCCAAGAGGTGGGAGCGCTCCGGATCAGGACGGACTGGGAACGGCCCGCAGGTGACCCCGCCGGCCACCCGGGGGTGGGGCCTGCGGACCCTGCGGGGGCTCCGGCCCTCCCCGCCGGGACGCCTCACGCACGGCGTCCGCGAGGGCCTCCAGATCGTCCCCGGCCACCTCACGACCCCCCTCACGGGGTGCCTCGGCCTCGAGCCGGACCACAGCCCAGCCAAGCGGCACGGTGAGCCGATCCGCGTGGGTGCCGCACAGATCGTAGGAGTGTGGTTCGACGTACGGGGAGAGCGGGCCCAACACCGCCGTGGATTCCGCGTAGGCGTACGTGAGCGTGGCGACCGCGGCTGCGGAACAGGCCGAGCGGGAGCAGCGCCGAGGCTTCACGTTCCGGACGGTAGCCCCCGGAACGGACGACGGCCACCACCTCGGGTCGTGTCGCGTGGCGCGACGACTAATCGTCACGCGGCGTCGACCATGCCATCGCGGCCCGCATACAATATCCCTCGTTCAGCACGTATCCAGAGCGATTTTGAGATCATGGACCGTCCTCGAGCTGGTAGCGATGGGGGATGGAGCGCAGGGATGTGACCGGAACCGTCGTTGCCGCGCCCACGGATCGGCGCACCACTCCGAGCGATGCCGGAAGCGGCGCGGAGTTCACCGCGATCGACGGACGACCGTCCATCCTTGAACGCTACGCTGACAGGGTGACCGAGCCCGAGCGGTTCCCGGCAGTCGCCCGGCCGATCCCGCCACGGCGCCGGCGCGACCGGCGCGGCCGTGGCATCCGGGGCACTCTCCTTCCGCCGGACGTGCCCGCCTACGCCACCCGCGGCGACCGCTTCGACGATCTCGTCTTGGACGCCGTCGAGCATCTCGACCACCGGTGGTCCACTGAGCTCGCGGACGTCGAGTTCGCCGTCGAGGACGTACCGCCGGTGGCGGTGACCGATGACGAGATCCCGCTCGCCCATTACCAGCCGGCCGGCGGCAAGGGTCGGTCGGGAACCCCGCGACGCATCGTCGTCTACCGCCGCCCGATCGAGGCGCGGGCCGTCGACAGCGAGGACCTGGCCGAGCTCGTCCTCGATGCGATCATCCACGAGATGGCTGAGATGATGGGGGTCGACCCCGCCGTGATCGACCCGGAGGGCCACGGCTGGGGCGACGAGGAATAGCGAGCAACAGCGAGGAACAGCCGAGCCGCGGTGGCTGGCCGGCCGCAGGACACCCACCACGAGGGAGACCGTGACCACCAGGAACGAGCCCGCTCGGGCGACGGCATCCGGCGCCCGGGTCCTGCCACTGCACGGTCAGGCGCAGTCGTACGCCTGGGGGTCCCCGACCGCGATTCCGAACCTGCTCGGGGCGGCCGCGACCGGTGAGCCGGTCGCGGAGCTGTGGCTCGGCACCCATCCGGTGGCGACGGCCCTCGCCGAGGACGACGGCATCCGCCGTCCGGCCACCGACCTCGTCGGTCAGCTGCCGTTTCTGCTCAAGGTGCTGGCCGCCGAGAAGGCGCTGTCGCTGCAGGTGCACCCGGACCTGGCGCAGGCCCGGGCCGGCTTCGACGCGGACGACGCGGCCGGTCTCGGCTTGGGCGATCCACGTCGACGTTACCGTGACCGGAATCACAAGCCCGAACTGATCGTCGCGCTGTCCCCGTTTCGGGCTCTCGCCGGCATGCGTGATCCCGGCCGGACCCTCGCCATCGTCGCCCGGCTGGGCTCACCGGCCCTCACCGCCGCCTTCCGACCACTGGCCGACGATCCCTCGGGCGGCGCCGCACAGGTGCTCCGCTCCCTGCTGACCATGCCGCGCGAACCCGCCCGTGACCTCGTTCGCGGCCTCGTAGCGACGGCCCGCCGGCTCGCCGCCGGCCCGTACGGCGCGGCAGCGCCGACGGCGCCGGGGCCGCCCAGCGCCGAAACGGACGACACGGCGACGGACGGGGCCGCGGTGGACGGCGCCGAAGCCGATGACGTCGCGCGGGCGGCCGATCTGATCGGTCTGCTCGCGGCCGCGCACCCGGGCGACGTCGGGATCGCGGCCGCCCTGTTGCTGAACGACGTCACCCTGCGCCCCGGGGAGGGGCTCTTCCAGCCCGCGCGGCTGCTCCACGCCTACGTCTCCGGCCTGGGTATCGAGATCATGGCGGCCTCGGACAACGTGCTGCGCGGCGGGCTCACCCCCAAGCACATCGATGTCGACGAGCTCCTACGCATCCTCGATCCCACTCCGAGCGCGGCACCGATCCTCATGCCCCGTACCCTCGCGGTCTCCTCCGGTGGTCTGCTCCGCGGCTGGGATGTCCCCGTCGGGGACTTCGCCCTCACCGAGGCGATCTGCACCGGGGGTGCCCTGGACGTGGGACGGCCCATGCTGCTGCTGGCCATCGAGGGTGCGGTCCGGGTGACCGGCACCGCCGACGACGGGACGACCGTCGCCCCGGTGGAGTTGCGCGGGGGYCGGTCCGCCCTGCTGRCCGGATCCRCCGCGTTGACCCTCACCGGCACCGGTCGGGTCTTTCTCGCCGCTTCCGGCCGCTGACGGGCGACGCCACCGACAGGGCGGGGTGCTGACGGCCCGGAAGACCGGAAACGTCACGAACCTCCCGCACGTCCTGGGAGGACGCCGACCGGTGCCCGGCCCGCCACGAGGCGAAGGTCGAAGGTCGGCGGACACAGGCCTAGCCGCGCTGATACAGGACGGTGGGATCCTCGATGGAGACCGGAGCGTCGAGGAGCCTCGACGCCCCCCACAACGGAACGACGGTGGAGATGCTCCGCGGCATCACGGGCTTGGGCATCCCGAAGGTCGACGACGCGGCGGTCGACGACGCGGCGGTCGACGACGCGGAGCCGGTGGAGCCGGAGGAACCGGAGGGGGTAGGCCCACGGGGCGGATCCCCGGATACCCGGCCCTCCCCCGGCGTACCGGGGGGAGGGCCGATCACGGCGGTGGCCTCCAGCGGGCCGCCGACCGCGACAAGCCGTCCACCGGCCCGTCCGATCGGCATGCGGGCAGTCGCGACGGTGCCCGGCCGTACCCGTACCAGCTCGCCGTCGATCCACGCCGTGACCGCTCCCGCCGGAGCTGCGAGCACGACGACGCCGGTCGCGCCGGGCGGCACCGGTGGGAGGGAGACGACCGCGTCCGGCGCGGATCCCGCCCCGGCGGCCAGCCCCGTCGGCCCGGAGAGGCCGACCGCCTGGCCGTACGCGTCGAGCCCGCGCGGGTCGAGCGGAGGATCAAGGCTGGTGGCGCCGACCCAGGTGGATCCGCCGGCCGARCCGGTCGACCGCTCTCCCGCCCGGCCCGACGGTGCGGCCAGTCCGGCGAGCACCGGTGCGTCATCGGCCGATTCGACCAGGACCGCCGAGGCGGCGCCCGCCGGCAGCGGCACGGGCGTGGTGATCGCACCCGTGGCGGGCACGACGACGGCCTCCAGGCCGATCGGCGTGTGCCGACCCGTACCCGTGAGGACCGTGATGCGCACCGTGGCCTCCCGCAACGGTGCGGCGAGCACCAGGTGCGCCGTCGAGGACGCTGACCCCGCCGGGACGACGACCCCGCCAAGCAGGAGACGCCGGGCCGGGGCGGAGGTGCTCGGGACAAGGCTCACCGGATCCGCACGCCCCGCCCGGTCCGTCCCCGGCACCGAGTCCGTACGCCCCGCGCTGGGCCGGTCCGCGACCCAGGTGAGAACCCGGCCGGAGCGCACCTGGACGTCGAGCGCGGTCGCGGTGGCCTCCGGTGCGAGGGAGGCGAGTCGCCGGATCACCGCGTGCTCCGGGGGCACGGTGATGTCCTGCGGCGACGTCGCCGGTCCGTCGGAAAGCACCCGCACGTTGATCCGGGCCGGTTCATCTGCCAGATTCGACCAGATCACCACCGGATCCCGACCGGCCACGGTCGATGGTCCGGTGAACCAGACCCGGGCCCGGGACGGCTCGCAACGCGCCTGAATCGGCCCGACGCCGTCCATTGACCCGACGCCGTCTYTGTCCCGGGCCGTCACGGTGGCCGACAGTCCCCCGGCGGACGCACCCTGGGCGGTCACCAGGATCGATCCGCGGCTGCCCGCCACGCCGGTGACGGCGCTGCTCTCCGAGGGCCGCGGAAGGTCCAGGTGACGTCGACCACGGGCGTCCATCCGTAGTCCAAGCCCTTTGGTTGGAACCTCGGACCCCACCGTGGACACCCGCACCCGGCCCGTCGGTCCACCGCCGGCGGCCACGTCCAGGCCGAGCGAACGGGCCCGCCCGCCCGGCCCGTCCGGATCGGGTGCCACCAGCGTCAGGTCCGGGCAGGCCAGCATGGCGCCTGACAGCGRCCAGATCCGTCCCTTCCCGGYACCGGTGCTGGTGCTGGTGCTGGTGCCGGTGCCGGTGCCGGTGCCGGCGAGGAACGCCCCGGTCAGCCCGAGCAGTCCGAGGACCGCCAGCGGCAGCACCGTCCGCGAAACGACCGTCCGCGAAACGACCACGACGTGACACGACGGCCGCTGGTATGACGGCCGTTCGACCTTCCCGACCCGCCCCGGCTGCGTCGCAGCCGGGGGAGCCATCCGCCGCGACCGCATGACCGGGATTCCCAGCATGACCGGGATTCCCAGCAGGACGAGCGCGGCGAGTGCCGCAGCCTGGCCCACCACTGCCCGGTGGGGTGAAGTCCGGTCGTGGTCGATGCGGAGCCGACCGCCGTCGGGCGGCAGTTGGAATCCGGCTGCCCAGCCCCACGCCCGGAACGGAGCCAGCGGCCGGCCTTCCAGCCACGCGTGCCATCCGGCATCCGCCGGTACGGCGAGCACCAGGCAGCGTGCCGGGCCGGACCGGGCTGCGAGGGCGGGCAACCGCTCGCCGGAGGCCAACCGACGTACCGAGGAGGGCGCTGGCGGCAGCGGCGCCGAGAGGAGGGGAGGAACACCCGGCGCCGTACCGATCGGGCGGGTTGTCGGCCTCGTCGCCGCGGGAGCGGAGTGCCGCGCCACCGGCTCACGACGATCGGCCCGATCGGACTCCATCACCCAGGCCAGGGGTCCGCCCGCCCACCCGGATGCGTCCGGTCGCGGCGCGCCGGCCCCACCGGGCTCTCCCAAGGCCGTCGCACCACGGGCCGCAACGGCGGGGCGCCAGAGGATCGCCCCCGGGCGGGGACGATCCCGGATCAAGGACGGCGTCGCGTCCAGGCGGGCGACGAGCTGAGAGGCCGAGTCGACCGTAGGTACAGCGACCGATGTCACGCCCAGAAGCGGGAGCCAGCCGGCTGCCCGGCCACCGTTGGTGGCGAGGTCCGCGACCATGTCGGCGAGGAACCGGCCGGACCGCCGCGGGGTGCGGGCGCCGGCCTCGGGAAACGTCGGCCCGGACGCGGAGGCCAGGGTGTACCGGATCGTTCTGGCCGAGGCCGGTTGGTGCAGGACGAGGACGCGGGCACCCGGCCCAGCGGCGCGGGTCACGGCCGCGACCGCGTGGGCGAGGGCGGACCCCTCGACRCCGGCCGGGTTCGCCCCTGTGGTGTCGCCGGGCCGGGCCACGTCCACGGCCAGGAAGCGGGCGGCAAGGATCAGCGGCCCGACGAGGAGGAGCAGCGTCACGGGAAGGACCACCAGCACGGCCGTGCGCCGCCGGCGGCCCCGCTCCCGGCCCGCGAGGCGGCCGAACAACCAGCAGGCCAGACATCCACCGACGAAGCCGGCCACATCGGCCCTGGGTCCGCTGTCCGCACCGGCCAGCAGGGCCAGGGAGTACTGGGGCAACCGGGCCAGGGTGATCGCCGATTCGGTGAGGACAGCGACGGGATCCACCCGCAGGTCCGGAAGCACCGGGATGATCGTCGCGAGCAGAGCGACGATCATCCCGGGCAGCCTGGACCGCGCGGTCAGGAACGCGACGACGACCAGGCCCGCCCAGGCGATGGCCAGCGTCGACGGGGCGCAGGCGATGAACCCGACCAGACAGATCGCGAGCGTCCACACCGGCCGGCCCGGCGCCCCACCGACGCCAAAGCCGGAGCCGTCCCGCCGGTCCCGCAGGACCGCGTCGGCGGCGGCGAGCACCAGGGGAAGGCCGATCACCGCGCCCACGGTGTCGGTGCGGCCGGCGAGGACCGACCCGGTCATCACCGGGTTCAACCCGTAGCCGGCGGCGAGCCCGAACCGGGCGATCGGATGTGGTCCCAGCCGGGCGAGGGCCCGGTAGACGCTCAGGCCCGCGAGCGCCGGGCCGGCCGCCAGCAGGATCCAAGCGGCCGGCGCCGGCCTCCCCCCCAGCAGAGTGGCTGCCGCGGCGAGCAGCGCGGTGAAAGGGGGTGCCGGCCCAGGACCACTCAGAGGTCCATCGGGCGCCCCCGCCCATCCAGACCACACGGCCGACCACAGGTTCCGGCTGCCTGCCGGGAGCGGCAGGCCCCCGCCGAGCATGTCCGCCGGCATCCCCCGCATGGCCAGGAGCCCGACGGCACCCAGCAGGGCCGCCAGGGTCGTCGGCGGCCAGGCCGGCCGGCGCGGGTGCACATCCGGTCTGGGCCCGGTGACCATCAAGGTGGTGTCGGCGACGTCTTCGGCGGCTCCGGCCCGATCAAGGAGATCATCGGCGCCGGCTCCGCGCCGCCACGGCAGGCGGGCCGGGAACAACGGGCGGACGGCCCGATGCGGCACCGCCCACGTGCGGGCGGCGCGCCGACGCATCCGGCGCAGCTGCCATGGCCGCCCCAGCACGGTACCGGCGAGCGTGAGCTCGGCGRGCGCCGCCCGGCGTCGGCCGCGCAGGAGCAGGCCGAGGGTGCGCACGACCGTTCCGACGAGCAGGGCGACCACCATCGCCGGAAACAGCACCGTCGCCGTGTTCGCCAGCCGGACCCGTAGAACCCCCGCGCGGTCGGCCGATGCCCTGGGGAAGGCCGGCCCCCCGGAAAAGGCTGAGGCCGAGGTCACGGTCACCGTGGCCGACGGGACGACGACGACCCGTAGGCCGGCACGGGCCACCCGCCAGCCGAGATCGATGTCATGACCACCATCGAGCTCGGGGTCGAGTCCACCCAGCAGTCGCCAGACCACCGCCCGCACGAGCATGCCCGAACACGCGACGGCGAGGACGTCACGTACCCCGTCACACTGTCCATGATCATCATAGTCCGGGCGAATTCCGGGATGCCGTCGCCCGGCCCGGTCGACGCTCACCCCGGCTTCAACCACCCGGGGTCTCGTCACCGGCCGGGACCGCGCACCTGCCGGTCCAGCGGAACCGCCCGCTCCGGCGGGTGGGACGAATTTGGCGGGTGGGGCGGATTCCGGAGCGCGGGCGAGCAGTTTGGGGCCGAGGACGGCGGCGCCCCGGTCCAGCCGGGCGTAGGCCAGCAGGGTGTGCAACGCGCCCGGGGTGGGGATCGCGGTGTCGTCGAGGAGCCAGACGAATCCGTGCTCCGGTGGGTTCCCCAGCCGAGCCAGCCCCACGGCTACGGCGGCGCCGAACGGTGTGGCGGACGGCACCTCTACGACGAGGGGCTCGGCGACCGGGTCACCGGCCTGAGCATCCGCGCCGTCGGTGCCCGGGTCGACGGGATGGTCGGCGGACGGGAGGCGACCCTCCCCGTCCAGGGGAGACGCGCGTTGCCGGGGAACGCATCCCCCGCCACCGAGCCGCACCTCGACGACCCGGTCCGGCGGTCTGGTCTGGGCACGCAGGGCGGCCCGGACCTGGGCGGCAACGTCGGGTCCACCACCCCCTCGACCGAGCACGCAGACCGCGACGACCGGCGGCCCCGCGTCATCGGCCACGGTCACCGCGGCGACCGTGGCCGCCTGTGACCTGCCCGGATCGCCCGTCATGCGCCGACCGCCGGTCACCGGTCGGGATCAGACCGCTCGGCGTCGCTGCTTGCGCCTCTCCCGCTCGGACATGCCGCCCCAGATCCCGAACCGCTCGTCGTTCTCCAGCGCGTACTCCAGGCACTCGGCCCGGACCTCACAGCCCGAGCAGATGCGCTTGGCCTCGCGGGTCGAGCCGCCCTTCTCCGGGAAGAACGCCTCGGGATCGGTCTGCGCGCACAGCGCGCGTTCCTGCCACTCCATCGCCTCGCCGAGAAGGTCCCCCATCCCCAGATCGATCACCTGGGCGAGGGCGGACCTCCCGGCCGATCCACCAAGATCCTCCAAGTCCTCGGTCTCGGCCTCGTCAGCCTCGTCAGCCTCGTCAGCCTCGTCAGCCTCGTCGACATCGTCGACATCGTCGATGTCCTCGACGGAATCGTCCTGGATGTCCTCGACGAGGTCGGTGCCCTCGGCGACGGACCGACCGGTCAACTCGGGGAGGGCGGGAGCGGCCGTGGCCGGCACCCGCGCCCGCGGGACCGTTTCGGATGTGGCCCGGGTGTGCCGTTCGGTGAGCACCCGCTCAGGGTGATCAGCGAACGGGTCATGCTCAGCGGGACGCTCGACGTCCGCGAGGACAGTGTGGACGCCCGCGTCGGCGTGCTCCATGTGGACTCCTCCAGACCCGTCGCGGTGCGGTCGGCCACCCCTGGGCGCCGGCGCGCAGGTGACTAGTTTCCACACCGGTCAGGCGACGCACTACCGCACGAACCCCGCCAGCGGGGGGAATGACACGCCKGTAATTACACGCTCCAGACTCGATCGCGTCAACCCCACCGTCGCAACATCTTCTACAACCAGCGATGAGACCATAGCTCACAGTCACTACAGCCTGTCGCCGAGGGTCCACGCAWCCCTCCCTTCCGTCACTCTGCGCGATCAGACGGGTCGCGGCAACGGCATTATCCCGCCCAGATCTAAAGGGCATAAACCCCTAAAAGGGCAGGTCTGAGCTCGGGCAACCGCCGCAGGCGCATACCGATCAGCCGCCAGACCCGGCAACCCCAGCCCATTCGACTACGGAGAGTAGTTTTTGGTGATCAGAACTTGGCGGGTGTCAGGACACCACCGGCAGCATGGCMCGGACGGTGCGGCCCCGGGCAGCGCGAAAGCGCTCGTCAGGGATCCGGCCATACGTGGTGGTGCGTTGCCGAGCGGGACGACCCGCCCCCGCGGCCACCTCCTCGAGTTCGGCCACGGAGCGCCGCGAGCCGTGCTGCGAGCCGGCCATCCGACTGATCGTCTCCTCCATCAGCGTGCCGCCGATGTCGTTCGCCCCACCGGTGAGCACGGCCCGACAGCCCTCCACCCCGAGCTTGACCCAGGAGCACTGGATGTTGTCGATCGAGCCGTGCAGCAGAATGCGCGCCATCGCGTGCACAGCCCGGTTCTCCTGGCGGGTGGGGCCGGGACGAGCGACACCGGCCAGGTAGATCGGCGAGCTGTGATGGACGAAGGGGAGGGCCACGAACTCGGTGAAGCCGCCGGTGGAGTYCTGGATGCGCCGTAGCAGGCGCAGATGGGCCACCCAGTGTGCGGGGGTGTCCACGTGCCCGTACATCATCGTGGCCGAGGAGCGCAGGCCGACCCGGTGCGCGGTGGTCACCACCTCGACCCAGCTCGCCGCGGGCAGCTTGCCCTTCGTCAGCACCCAACGGACATCGTCGTCGAGGATCTCCGCCGCGGTGCCGGGGATCGTGTCGACGCCGGCCTCACGGGCCGCGGTGAGCCAGTCGCCGATCGACAGGCCGGTGCGGGTGACGCCGTTGAGAACCTCCATCGGCGAGTAGGCGTGCAGATGCAACCCCGGCGCCTGCCGCTTGATCTCACGGGCAAGATCGAAGTACGCGGCGCCCGGTAGATCGGGATGGATCCCGCCCTGGACGCAGACCTCGGTCGCGCCGACCGCCCAGGCCTGCGCCGCCCGGCTGCCCACCTCGTCCAAGGACAGCGTGTAGGCGTCGGCGTCCCCACGGCGTTGCGCGAACGCGCAGAACCGGCATCCGGTGTAGCAGACGTTGGTGAAGTTGATGTTGCGGTTGACGACGTAGGTGACGTCCTCGCCCACGACGTCGCGGCGCAATCCGTCCGCGAGCGCGCAGAGCTCCTCCAGGGCGGCGCCGTCCGCGCCGAACAGGGTCAGCGCCTCGGCGTCGGTGATCCCGGCCGGATCGGACCCGGCGTGGCGCAGGGCGGCGAGCATGTCGGGGTCGATCCGCCGCATGGCACCGGCACCGGCAGCCGCGCCGGCCCGGCTCGCGATGGCCCGGCTGCCCGTGCCGACGACTCCGTCAACCCCCGTCCCGGCCGCGCTGACCTGTGCCCGAAGCGACTCCCAGTCACCGTAGACCGTGTCGAAGTCCGCCCGTTTCTCGCTGCGGCGCCCGACCGTGTCGACCGCGGCGTGCAGATCGGTGCGGCCGGTGTCAGCGAGTCCGCCGTCGGGCTCCTGCCAGGGGCGGCCGACCGGGAGCACGCCGTCGGCGAGCAGGCCGTCCACGCCGGCCAACGCCCCGACGTGTCCGGCCAGGCGCGGGTCGATCCACGGTTCACCGAGATGGGAGGGGTAGACGGTGAGCCGGGGCCGCAGCGTGAACCCGGCCTGCGCCGTCACGGCCGCCAGGACGTCCAGGTCCGGCCAGGGCCGCTCGGGGTTGACGTGGTCGGGGGTGACCGGGGAGACGCCGCCCCAGTCGTCGATGCCGGCCGAAAGCAGCAGGGCGCACTCCACGGTGTCAACGAGGTTCGGCGGAGCCTGCACCCGCATCGTGGGGCCCAGCACCAGCCGGGTGACCGCGACGGCCGCGGCCAACTCCTCGGCACCGACGTCGGGCGCGGAGCGCATCGCGGTGTCGTCCTTGGCGCGGAAATTCTGGACGATCACCTCCTGGATCGACCCATAGCGGCGGGCCAGACCTCGAAGCTCGAAGATCGTCTCGGCCCGCTCCGTCCGGGTCTCCCCGATGCCGAGCAGCAGGCCGGTCGTGAACKGGATCGACAACCGCCCGGCGTCGGTGAGGACCCGCAGGCGGACGGCCGGGTCCTTGTCGGGTGATCCGTAGTGCGCCCCRCCCGGCTCCGACCACAGGCGGGTCGCGGTCGTCTCCAGCATCATCCCCATCGACGGGGCCACCGGCTTGAGCCGGGCGAGTTCCACCCAGCTCAGTACACCCGGGTTGAGGTGCGGAAGCAGACCGGTCTCCTCCAGCACGGCGATCGCGACGGCACGCAGGTAACCCAGCGTCGAGTCGTAGCCGTGGGCGTCGAGCCATTCCCGGGCCGCCGGCCACCGATCCTCGGGACGATCACCAAGCGTGAACAGCGCCTCGGCGCAGCCCGCCGCGGCGCCCGCCCGGGCGATGCCGAGCACCTCGTCCACCGTGAGGTAGGGGGCGGGCAACCGGTGCGGCACGGTGGCGAAGGTGCAGTAGTGGCAGCGGTCCCGGCACAACCGGGTCAACGGGATGAACACCTTCGGCGAGTAGGTGACGACACCCGGCCGCCCGATCGACGCCAGACCCGCGTCGCGGACCCCGGCCGCCGAGCGGCACAGGTCCGCGAGGTCATCGCCGCGCGCGGCCAGCAGAATGGTGGCCTCTACCACGTCGAGCGTGGCGCCGTCCCGGGCCCGGCGCAGCGCCCGGCGTAGCGCCGACGGGGACGGTGGGGAACTGGATTCGGCACCGCTGGATTCGGCACCGCTGGATTCGGCACCGCTGGATTCGGCACCGCTGGATGTCGCCGCCGTACTCATCATGAATTCCTCTGATTCTCCGGCGGCGCCCCCGGCGCCCGGCAGGTGAACCGGTCCGGTCGGTGGCCATCGGGATCGAAGGGATGCGGTGTCGAAACGGTACTGAGCGGTTCGGGAGGAAACCCGGTCGGCCCGGAGTCAGGGGGTCACGCGGCCGGCCGCACGCCACCCGGTGGCGGGTCTGCGCAGCCGGTCGAGCGTGCCGATCAACATATTCGTCCGCCGGCGCGAGGCCAGCGTCTCGACCAGAGCCTGCGTCCGGTCGGCTCGCCGGCCGGCGCCGGCGACGTCGGACCCGTCCGGCGTCGTACCGGTGGTCTGTCGCATCTGGGCCCGGCGGGCGGCCACGACCTGGGGGGCGCGGACCCCAGCAAGCGCGCGATTAAGGGAGGCAGACAGGGCTTCGAGGCTCTTGGTGGTTCTGATATCGGACATGACGGTCCTTCCAGCAACGTAGAGAGCTGGGATTCACTCTCACAGCTCTCTCTAATCGGAATCAAGAGAAAGACGGTGAGCAGGACACATCCGCCCGAGACGTCCACCGGACCCCGCTACCCGAGCCCGGCCGGAGTGCACCCACCGACACCGGGACACGATTCCGATCATGCCGGCGTCGGGACGGCGCCGGCGTGCGCCGGCGTACCGCACGGGGGCTACCACTACTGGGCATCGATTTTCTCCTGCCCCACCATGGGAGTCGTTACGCTGATCAGGTGCCACGCAACCGCCAGGAGGTTCCCCGCGAGGAACGGATCGATGCGTTGCTCACCGTCGCCGAGGAGCAGTTCCTGGCCCGCGGGTTCGCCGGGACGTCCATCGCGGAGATCGCCCGTTCCGCCGGCATCGAACCGGGCTCCGTCTACTGGTATTTTCGGTCGAAGGACCACGCCTTCGCGGCGGTGCTGAACCGACTGCTCGACGTTGAGGTCGACCGGATCGCCGCGTTACCCGGAGACCCGGCGGCGAAGCTCTTCCTTGCCCTGGACTCGGTCGAGCGGCGCCGCACGCTGCATCCCTGTGTMGCCGAACGCGCCCCGCACGCCGCGCCGGTCATGGAGTACCACGAGCGGCTGCACGACTGGCTGCACGGGCTCGCGCTCGCCGCGGTGCACGACTTCGTGCCCGAACCCGATCGGGAGCTCGCGGCGGACGCGGTGGTCGCCACCATCGAGGGCGGGCTCGCCAACCCTGCACCCTCCCGGCCGACCAGCCATCTCGTGCACTTTCTGCTCTCGGCCTTCTGCACGGACACGCCGATACCGGCGAAGCCGGAGTTCCACGGATGGATGACGCCGTTGTTCGCCCGACCGAGGCTCGGTTAGGAACCCCGACCGAGGCTCGGTCAGGAACACGACCGGCGCGMCCGCCCCGGTCCGGAGAAATCCGTCCGTGGCCCGGCGGTGGCCGCTATCACCCCGGCCGGGAGATCCACCACCGCCCACCGGTGCCCCATCCGTCGGGGCGCGGTGCCAGGATTGGTCGGTGTGAGAGTTACAGCCCTGGCTGGCGGGATCGGTGGCGCCCGGTTCCTGCGCGGCGTGCTCGCGGCGCTGCCGGAGGCCGACGTGACGGTAATCGGCAACACCGGCGACGACATCACGTTGCACGGACTGCGCATCTGCCCCGATCTCGACACCGTCATGTACACCCTGGGCGGCGGGATCTCGGCCGAACGGGGCTGGGGGCGCGAGGGCGAGTCGTTCGTCGTGGCCGAGGAACTCGCCGCCTACGGCGTCGGGCCGGCCTGGTTCGGACTCGGCGACCGCGACCTCGCCACCCACCTGGTGCGCACCCGGATGCTCGACGCCGGCTACTCCCTCTCGGACGTGGTCCGGGCGCTGTGTGAGCGGTGGAAGCCGGGGGTACGGCTGCTGCCGATGTCGGACGAGCGGGTCGAGACCCACGTGGTGATCTCGGACGCCGACGGCCAGCGCGCGGTGCACTTCCAGGAATGGTGGCTGCGGCTGCGTGCCGCCGTGCCGGCACAGGCGATCATCCCGGTAAACGCGGAAAAGGCCAGGCCCGCGCCCGGCGTCCTGGCCGCCATCGCCGACGCGGACGTCGTACTGCTCCCCCCGTCGAATCCGGTCGTCTCGATCGGCACCATCCTCGCCGTTCCCGGGATCCGCTCGGCCGTGCACGAGACCGCGGCGCCGGTGGTCGGGGTGTCGCCGATCATCGGCGGCGCGGCCGTGCGCGGGATGGCGGACGCCTGCCTGGCCGCCATCGGCGTCGAGACCTCCGCCCAGGCGGTAGGCGTGCATTACGGCGGCCGGGGGCGCACCGCCGAGCCGGCCACCGCGCCCGCCACGACCGGGCACGGGACGGCCCCGCGCCCGGGAGACGGGACGG
This sequence comes from Frankia sp. CcI156, assembly GCF_001983015.1. Lineage (NCBI taxonomy): Bacteria > Bacillati > Actinomycetota > Actinomycetes > Frankiales > Frankiaceae > Frankia > Frankia sp. CcI156. Next base: position 90,391 of record NZ_MOMD01000014.1, on the reverse strand, counting down.
CGGACGGCCTGCTCGACGGCTGGCTCGTCGACACCGCCGACGCCGGCGCGACCGTTCCCGGCGCGACCGTGGCCGCGACACCCCTGTTGATGACCGATCTGAAGGCCACGGTGGCGATCGTCCGGGCGGCTCTGGAGCTCGCCGGTGTCTGAGCGCAGCGCGGAACGGGCGCTGCGCGTGTTCCCGCTCACCGGCATCGGCGAGGTCCGTCCCGGCGACGATCTCGCCGTCCTGGTGGCCTCGGCCGTCCGGACGCACGGCCCGACACTCGCCGACGGCGATGTCGTCGCGGTCACCTCAAAGATTGTTTCGAAGGCCGAGGGACGGCTCGTCACGGTGTCCGGCGACCGCGAGGAAGCCAGACAGGCCATGATCGACAGTGAATCGGTACGCGAGGTCGCCCGGCGCGGCCCGACCCGGATCGTCGAGACGCACCACGGTTTCGTCCTCGCCAGCGCGGGGGTCGACGCGTCGAACATCGCCAAGGACTCCCTCGCCCTGCTCCCGGTGGATCCGGACGCCAGCGCCAGGCGGCTGCGGTCGGGCCTGGCCACCGTGCTCGGCGTGGATGTCGCCGTCATCGTCACCGATACCGCCGGACGGCCGTGGCGGCGCGGCCTGACCGACATGGCCGTCGGGGTGGCCGGCATGGCGGCGCTGCGCAGCCACGTCGGCGACCTCGACGGCTACGGCAACGAGCTGGGGATGACCGAGGTGGCCGAGGCCGACGAGCTCGCCGCGGCCGCCGACCTCGTCAAGGGCAAGCTGGGCGCCACACCGGTGGCAGTCGTCCGCGGCTACGGCCGGCTGCCCGACGACGGCGCCGGCGGGCGGGCACTGCTGCGTCCCGCTGGTGAGGACATGTTCCGCCTCGGCACCCTCGAGGCGCGCCGGGCGGCGCTGCGCGACCGGCGCACCGTGCGGGACTTCTCCGACGCCCCGGTCGACCCGGCCGCGGTCGACCGGGCGATCGCGGCCGCACTCACCGCCCCGGCCCCGCACCACACCACACCATGGCGTTTCGTGATCGTGACCGAGCGGCACGCCGCGCTGCTCGACGCGATGGCCGAAGCCTGGGCGGACGATCTACGACGCGACGGGTTCGACGAGGCGGCCGTCGAGCGTCGGCTTCGGCGCGGCGAGGTGCTGCGGCGTGCCCCGCTGCTGATCGTTCCGATCATGGTCCTCGACGGCGCGCATCCCTATCCGGACGCCCGCCGCGCCGCCGCCGAGGAGCGGATGTTCACCGTCTCCGTCGGGGCCGGGGTGCAGAACCTGCTCGTCGCCCTGGCCACGGAGGGTCTGGGGTCGTGCTGGGTGTCGTCGACGCTGTTCTGCCCGGAGGTGGTCACCCGGGTGCTCGACCTGCCGGCCGATTGGACACCGATGGGCGCGGTCGGGGTCGGGCACGCCGCCGCGCCCGCACCCGCCCGACCGGACCGCGATACCGCGGCGTTCGTCCTCCACCGCTGACCTCGTGGCCGACCTCTTCCGGGTGGCCCGGCTCCGGGATGATCCGGGACGCCACGGTCACGGTGCGGCGTGGCGGAACAGGGCGTGTCCGGTGGTGTTCGGCGGGTCGGATCCATCCTGCCCGGACGACGTGGTTCAACACTTCGTAGGATCAGTTGCCGTGGGTAAGAAGAGCGTCGAACGCAACACCCGGCTCGAGCAGTTGCGCCGTGAACAGAAGCGCAGGGAACGCCGCCGCGCGCTGCTCATCTACGGGACGTCGGGGCTCGTCGCCGTCGCGCTCCTCGTCGGCATCATCATCTACAGCGTCGCGGACAGCAGATCGAAGAACGAGGCCCGCAAGGTCGGCTACGTCGCGCCGGCCTCGGCGGCCGCCACCGCGGCCGGGTGCACCGGCACGGCGAACGACCCGTTCCGCGGCTCGACGCACGTCAGCACGGCGGTCACGTACGAGGCGTCACCGCCATCCTCGGGTAACCACAACCCCGACCCCCTGCCCGACGGCATTCCCTTCTACAACCCGAACTCGGGCATCTCGGTGGAACGGGCCGTACACAACCTCGAACACGGCTTCGTGATCGGCTGGTACGACAAGAGCCTGCCGACGGATCAGGTCGACAAGCTGCGCAAGCTCGCGGCGGACGCCGGGCCGCGGTTCATCGGTGTGCCCTGGCCCCGGAGCACCTTCGTCGACAACAAGCACTTCGTCCTGACCGCCTGGGACCGCACCCAGCGCTGCTCGACGGTCTCCGCGGACGTAATCAAGGATTTCGTCACCAAGCATGCGAACCCGGACGCCGCCGGGGCCACCTGGGACTCACCGACCGCGCCGGAGTCCGGCGCGGCGGGCGGCACCCTGAACGTGACGGCGGACGGCCCCCTGGTGGATCCGGGCGCGGCCGCCTCCCCGATCCCCGGCGCGGGCACCATGTCACTGTCGCCCACCACCCCGGCCCCGGCACCCTAACCCTCTCGGCCGGGGCGGAGATGTCGGTGACGAGGCGGGCCGCCCAGGACGAGCACCGTCCCGGGCACGGCCCGCCCGGCTAGCTCCAGATACCGGTGCTAGCTCCAGATACCGGTGATGTCCGATGCGCTTCCGGCGTTACCCGCGTGGGTGGTCAGTCCACTCAGGTCCTCCAGGGTACGTAGCACGTTGTAGTGGTTGTAGGTCGTCGACGAGCTGCTTCCGGGGGTGACGTGCRCTCCGTAGAGCACCGTGGTGATGTGATTGCCGCTGGAGCCGTTGTCCTCGTCGAAGGTCACGATGAGCAGACTGTTGTGGGTCTGGGCCCAGGTCGCGTAGGCGCTGAGATTGCTCTTCAGCCACGTGTCACCGGTGGAGACCGAGCAGTCGTGCATGTCGTTGCACAGGTTCGGGATGACGAACGAGACCTTDGGCAGCGTGGAGTAGTTGCTCGGGAACTGGGCGAAGGTGTGGGCGGTGTTCAGCGGCACGTTACTGAAGGCGAACCATGGATTGTGCTTGCGCGCATACTTGGTGCTGCTGTTGGTGCACACCGTCGAGCCCTCGGCGGGCAGGCCCTCGTTGTAGCTTCCCCAGGTGCGACCGGCGGCGATCAGCTCGGAGCCGAGATTGGCGGCGCTACTGAACCCCGGCGTGTAGCAGTTGTCGTTGGTGATGCCCTGGGTACCTCCGGAGAAGAGGGCGAGATAGTTGGGCTGGCTCGGGTGGGTCAGGCCGTACGACGCGGTGAGGTTGGCGCCACCACTTTTCAGTGTATTGTTGATGTAAGGGGCGCTGGAACTACCGATGATCTGCGAGTAGGAATGGTTCTCGAACACCACCACGACGACATGGTCAGGGCTGGGCAGCGCCGCCGCCCGCGCGGGCGCGATATTCCAGGATACGAGCACGGCGACGATCAGACCGACGGCAAACGCGGTCAACACGAGACGTGAACGCCGGACACCGGCGAGAACGGACACGGCAGGCCTCCCGAGGAACCAGAAAAGTAACAACGAGTTCTTACCGTGGAGCCAGATCAGGTTAGAGCCTCCACCGGACATCGTCAGTGCACCAGAGGTAAGAACCGGGGAAACAGGAGGGGCCGGATCCCGAACGGGAGATGTCGGGTTCTCTCCGCATCGGTAACCCGAGCGGGGTCGCGCGGAGGCCGCGGGACGAATTTCCCACGGTGTTTCTTCGGCGTATCTGTGGCCTGTCTCCGGCTATCCGGGTACAAGGCTGTCCGGTCCTCGTCAGGGCCGCGGCCGGGCCGGCTCATCACCCCGGATCCATACCCTGGACCGCCGAACCAGACGATCAGGAGGAACGGTCCTGGCCCTCGGCTCAGCCCCCGCCGTGGCGGATCGGCATCAGTAGGTAGCGGTAGGCGCCCTCGTCGACAGCGCCGCGGCCGCTGTCCTTGCCGGTGAGCACCGCGGGTTTCGCGGCGGCCTCGACCGGATCGTCGTCAACGAACCCGATCGTCGCCTGATCGTCCTCGACGGCACCGAGCCCGTCCAGCAGGTAGGACGGATTGAACAGCACCGAGAGCTCGGGACCTGCGTACTCGACCGGAATCGTCTCGCTGGCCTGTGCGCCACCACCGTCCCCGGCCTCGGCGACGACCTGGTTGTGGGTGAAAGTGAACCSCAGCGGCCCGGTGCGGGTGGCGACGACGGCCACCCGACGGACCGCCGCGGCGAGCGCCGCGGTCTGCGCGGTGACGACGAGCGCGGCCGCCTCGGGCAGGAGCTTGCGGTAGTTGGGAAACGTCCCTTCGATGAGCCGGACGATGGTCTGCCGGCCGCCGGCGGCGAGGCCGAGCCGGGCGCCGGACGGATCGTCGAGGTCCAGACCAATCACGATGCGGGAGGCCGACGTCGGCGTGCGGGCCACCTCGGCGAGAACCTTGGCAGGCACGTGCGCGAGCGCCCACGGATCGTCGACTGTCGGCTGCCAGGGTATGCCGCGTACCGCGAGCCGGTACCGGTCGGTGGCGACGAGGGCCAGCCCACGCCCGGAGATCTCCATCCGGACCGCGGTGAGCACGGGCATGGTCTCGTCCCGGCCGGCCGCCGGGGCGACCTGACCGACCGCGGACGCGAACCCAAGCGTGTCCACCTCGCCGATCGGTCCGGGAAAGCTAGGGAGCTGCGGGTACTCACCCGGGTCCATCAGCGGCACGGTGAAACGGACGCTGCCGCAGCGCAGGACCAGCCGGTCACCGTCGACCACGACGTCGACCGTCGTCGCGGGCAGGCTGCGCACGATGTCCGTGAGGAGCCGGCCGGGCACCAGCACCCGCCCCGGTTCGTCCACCGAGGCCGCGACCGGAGCCCGCACCGCCACCTCCGTGTCGTACGCGCAGATCGTCAGGACCGAGGCCGTGGCCGCCCCCAGGGGCGCCGCGGAACCGGGAGACGCCGCGGAGCCCGACGGCAGGGGAACCGCCGCGGAACCGGGAGACGCCGCGGAGCCCGACGGCAGGGGAACCGCCGCGGAACCGGGAGACGCCGGGGAGCCATGGCCCGCGGCGAGCAGGATGCCGGTCAGGACGTTCCGGGCCGGGCCCGGCCGGTTGGGCAGATGCCGAGCGGCCCAGCCGGTCGCGTCGGCGAACGCGTCGCGTTCCACGCTGAACCTCATGAGTGCGATTGTCCTCGGCCACGGCGCGGAATCGCCGCATTCAGCGGACGGTTTTTGTTCCCCGTCCGTGGATGTCCGCGAGATCTCCGCACGGACGGACCGCAGCCGCCGCGTCGTGAGGAAACGCGGCGGCGCTACCAGTGGTCCGCCGCCACCCGCAACCGGTCGGCTGCGCTCAGGTGCGGTCCGAGCTGAATCGCACAGCGCCCGCCGAGAGGACGACTCCGGGGAACACGCGCGCCCCGGACCGTAGTTCGTTGCCTCGCTCGATCCGTACCCCGTCGCCGATGACCACCCCGTCGAGCGCGACACCGGAGCCGATCACCGCGTCCCGACCGATCACGCTGTCCCGCACGACCGCCCCGGCCTCGACAACCGCACCGTCGAACAGCACCGCACCGTCGATCGCGGCACCCGCGCCGACCCACGCGCCGGCCCCGACGGTCGCCCCGCCACCGATCTTGGCGTCGGCGGCCACGACGGCACCGGGCAGCACCAGGCAGTCCCCGACCGGCCCCGGCAGCGCCGGCGACGCCATCCGGCCGGTCACCAGGTCGCGACTGCCCTGCACGAACGCCGCGGGAGTTCCGAGGTCGAGCCAGTAGGTGTCATCCGGGTAACCCATGACCGCCGTGCCGGCGGCCAGCAGTCCCGGGAAGGTCTCCCGCTCGACCGAGACCGGTCGTCCCGTCGGGATCGTGTCGATGACGGACCGCCGGAACACGTAGCACCCGGCGTTGATCAGATTGGTGGGCGGGTCCGGGGTCTTCTCMAGGAAGGCGGTGACGCGACCATCGTCGTCGACGGGCACGACCCCGAAGGCACGCGGGTCCACCACCCGGGTCAGATGCAGGGTGACCGCCGCGCCGGTCCCCGTGTGCCGCGCGACGAGGGCCTGGATGTCCAGACCGGCGAGGATGTCACCGTTGAAGATCACGACCGGATCGCCCGGTCCCCCGTGGAGCCGCTCGGCCACGTTGCGGATCGCACCGCCCGTGCCCATCGGCTCGGTCTCGGTGACGTACTCCAGCTGGAGTCCGTGCGCCGAGCCGTCCCCGAAGTACTCCTCGAAGACCTCCGCCCGGTACGAGGTGGCGAGCACCACCCGGTCGATTCCCGCGTCTCGCGCGCGAGCCAGCATGTGCGCGGTGACCGGCACCCCCGCGACCGGCAACATCGGCTTCGGCGCCGACATCGTGAGYGGTCGCAGGCGGGTCCCCTGACCGCCGACAAGCATCACTGCGTCCATGGGGCGTCAGTGTCGCAGAACACGCGGTGGACGCTGAAAACGGATCGGGGTCAGGACCATACGACGAACGGCATGCCATGGTTTCGACACGTTGTGTCGGACCGGGGTTCACCAAGCCGCCCGGATATTCCAAATATCTCGGACATCCAGGACATCCATGACTACCAGCAACTCGCCTGCCGGCCATCGGCCGGCCGCGGTCCGCTCAGGCGCCCCGCGCGGCACCACCCCGGGGAAGCAGATCCGCAGAACGGGTCGCCTTCGCCCCCGCGCTGTCCCGGGCGAAGATCAGCGCGAGCAGCAGCCGAACCACGAGACCGACCCCGAGCAGCAGCCGCAGCGGCGCGCGCGCGTTGCCGGGGTACTGCCAGGACAGGTAGCGGAACATGCTGCGGTGATGAGCCAGCACCATCCGCCGTGACGACCGCTTCGTCGAGTGTCCGCCGAGATGCTCGACCACCGCGGACGGCACGTACACCGACTGCCAGGACGCCTCGCCGATGCGGCGGCCGAGGTCGACATCCTCCATGAACATGAAGTAGGACTCGTCGAACCCGCCGACCGCCTCGAACGCCTCCCGGCGCAGCAGCTGGCAGGAACCGGACAACCAGCCGGCGGTCATCTCCTGGGGGAGACCCCGCTSCCGCCGATAGGAGGCCGTCCACGGGTTCGTCGGCCAACACCAGCCGAACAAGGCGTGCCCCACCCCGCGGCCGAGCGAGGGCAGGTCCCGGGCCGAGGGGTAGAGCGCCCCGTCCGGATTGATGATCCCCGGGCCGAAGGCCCCGCCCCCCGGCCAGCGGTCGGCCGCGGCAAGCAGTTCGTCGACCGCACCGGGCGCGAAGGAGATGTCGGCATTGGAGATCACCAGCCAGGGCCCGCGGGCTCCGGCGGCACCACGGTTGACCGCGGTGCCGTAGCCGAGGTTGCGACCCGGGCGCACCAAGCGCACCTCGGCCCGCTCGGCGGCCGCCGCCGTGCCCTCGTCGAGGTGCGGCGAGTTGTCCACCACGACGACCTCGTAGGGCCGCGTGGTCGCCTTCGCCAGCGAGTCGAGGAAGGCTCCGATCACCTCCCCGGACCGGAAGGTCACGACGACGACCCGGATCTCCGGATCCACACCCATGTCTCGCCCGCCCGTTCTCGCCCACCACCGGTCGCCCGACACATTCCCGTGACGACGCACGGCACCTTGTGCACCGAGGAGACCGTAGCGCGCCCTTTGCGGCGGTCCTCGCCCCGGGGCCGGGCCGACGGGCGCCTCAGTGCTCGGCGACCGCCCGCGCGTAGCTCGCGAGATGCGCCTCGGCGCTGGCCGCCCAGGTGAACTCCCGGGCCCGGGCGAGACCGGCCTCACCGAGTTGCCTGCGCCGCTCGGCGTCATCGAGCAGGGCGCCCATCTCCCGGGCGATCGAGCCGGCGTCCGGCTGAGTGTAGGCGACGGCGTCGCCGCCGACTTCCGGCAGCGACAGACGCGGCGTGGTGAGAACCGGGGCGCCGCAGGCCATCGCCTCCAGCACCGGCAGCCCGAAGCCCTCACCGTGCGAGGGATACGCCACCAGTGACGAACCTCCCAGATAGCCCGGCAGGTCGGAGAAGCGCAGATAACCCGGCCGGATCACCCGCAGGTGGCTCGGCACCGAGGCGACGGCGGCATCGACGTCGTCGTCCCAGCCGGAGCCGCCGGCCAGGACGAGCGCGGGCGGCTCGTCCCGCCAGTGCACCGCCTCGGCCCAGCCCCGGATGAGGTTCGGCACGTTCTTGCGCGGCTCCAGCATCCCGAGGAACGCGACGTAGCGCGAGTCGCCGAGCCCGAGCCGGCGGCGCACCCGCCGCTTGTCCTCCTCGGTCGGCGGATGGAAGGTCGACGTGTCGACGCCGTGGTAGGCGACGTCGGTGGTCGTCGACTCCCCGTCGAGCACCCGCACCAACTCGTCCCGGGTGGCCTTCGAGGGGACGATGATCCGGGCCGCCCGGCGCACCGCGGTGCGCATCGCGGACCGGAAGAACGTGCCCTTCACCGCGGTGTGCATGTCGGGCTCGGTGAAGAAGGTGACATCGTGAATCGTCACGCACACGGGCTGGTGCGCCCGCAACGGCATCGTGTAGTGCGGTGAATGGATGACATCGGCATTCACCTGTTCGGCGACCAGTGGCAGCCCGGTCTGTTCCCAGGCCAACCGCGCGGGCCGGTGGGCGATGGCCGCCGGCCCGGACAGAACGGTGGCGTGTGGGGCCATCCGGCTGTAGCGTTCCTCATCCGACCGTTGGCAGACGAGCGCCATGTCCGCGCCGGTCGCGCCCAGCGCCGCGACCAACCCGTCGACATAACGCCCTACGCCACCACGGTCGGCCGGGACCGAAGTGGCGTCGACGAGCACCCGGGGTCCCACGGCGCTCCCTCCCTGACGCGCCACCCGCGACGGGGTGGTCGCTTGCTTCACGGTGACCGCTTGCTTCTCAACGGGGGCAACACTACGCCCGCCCGTCGTCGGCGACGGACACGGCGGGGGAACCGCTGACTCGACGGTAGAGCGCCCACGTCGCCAGTGCTGCCCCTTTCCAGGTAAATGACCGGGCACGGAGACGTCCAGACTCCGACAGCCGCCCCCGCAGGTCCGGATCGCCCATGACCTTCGCCACCKCGGCGCCCAGCGCGGCCGGGTCGTCCACCCCGACCACCACGGCGGCGTCCCCGCCGACCTCGACCAGCGCGGGGGCATCCGAGACGATGACCGGCACACCGTGCGCCATCGCCTCGACGACCGGCAGCCCGAAGCCCTCCGACCGGCTCGGCGCGAGCAATACGCCCGCACGGGACAGGACCACGGCGAGATCCTCGTCACTGAGCCGCCCAAGGGTGCGCACCCGGTCCGCGCCCAGACCGTGCCTGGCCGCCGCCGCGCGCACGTCCAGCCCACCCCAACCGGTCGCGCCGACGTGGACCAACGGCAGGCCCGGATCGTCCGGTCGTCGCAGCGCCGCGAGCGCGGTGTCGAGGCCCTTACGGGGTTCGAGCGTGGCGAGGGTGAGTAGATAACGCCCCGGAGGGGGTAGCCCCATCCGCGCGGCGCGGGCGTCGGCATCGGGCGGAACCCGGACCACCGCGTCGGCGACTCCCTCCCCGATCGCGTGCAGGCGATCTTCGGGGATCGGCAGATGCCGGGCGATCTCGGCCGCCACCGCGAGCGTCGGCACGACGATCGCGTCGGCGTGGCGTGCGGCCCGTTCGCCCATCAGCCGGTGCCACCGGACCCCGTGCGGGGTCAGGGTCTCGGGATGCGTCCAGGGAACGGCGTCGTGGATCGTCACGACGAGCTTCGGGCGCGGCCGGCGCCGGTCCAGGGCATCGCCCAGGGCCGGCGCGACGGTTCCGGAGGCCCAGGAAGCCAGCGACGGACGGGGCGGCGCGCCGGAAAGTCCGGAAGGTGGATATGAGTCCACATAACCAGGGGAGCACCGATAACCAGGAGAACGCCGATAACCAGGAGAACGCCGGGAGCCACCGGACCGTTGCCCGCGCCGGGACCCGGTCCGGTCGTCGAGGCCGCGCAGGGCGTCCGCCACCGAACCGGTCACGAACCCCCGGGTGCCACCCGCGGGTGGCACCAGCAGGGTCGGAGCGTGAATGACGTCTACCCCCGTCGGAGCCGGACCCACGCCACGCGCCCAGGCCACGGCGAGTGCGCGGCGAGGCAGACCGAGCCGGAACGGACCGAGGACGCCGGGCAGCACGGCCGGACCGACCTCTCGGYGCCCGGCACACCACCCGGTCACCCGATCCTCGGGAGCGGCGGTGCGGGCGAGCGCCGCCGCGAGTTCGGCGGAGTAGCGCCCGGTCCCGCCGGGAACCGGCGCGAGCAGCTGCTCGACAAGGAAACCCACACGCACGGGTCACAGTCTGCCCCTGCCTCCTCCGTCCCCGGACAGCCGGCCCGGTCCCCGGACAGCCGGGGCCGGCGGGTCAGCGGGTCAGCGGCCGCGGGCGCGCAGAGCCGCGAGTACCATCACGACGCAGGAGATCCCGCCGACCAGGTATCCCCAGCCCCGATGGCCGAAGAGCGCGAACCCGGCACCCGTCCCGGCCACGATCAGCCCGAACAGCAGCACTGTCAGGACGGCGGCGAGGATGCGCTGGTTGCGCAGGGAGGTGGGGGGCGCCGGCGGGCCCGTCCGCGGGTCGTGCTCCGGCTGCCGGCGCGGTTCACGGCCGGGGCCCGGGCCTGCCGACCGGCCGGCGGGCGCCATCGTTCAGCCCTCCCGTCTGCGGGCGTGGGTGAGTACGACGCTGCCCGCGGTGTCGGGAGCCCGCCGGTCCGACAGGGCGACGGCCGGCGAGAGCACGGCCGCGGCGTTCCATCCCGTCCTGCCGCCCTTGGCGGACAAAGTCAGGTAGAGCCGCTCGGCGCGTTCGCTGCGGAACATGTACGTCTGCCGGATGACCTCAAGCCCGACATCATCGAGCAGCTTGGCGAGATGGTCGCCGGAATAGGTGTGCCTGACGTGGTAGCGCTCGCGGTGCCGGTCGAACAGGTCCGGCCAGGACGCCGCCCGGGTGAGGGCGTCGGCGGACATCACCAGGTCGCCACCCGGACGCAGCACCCGCGCCATCTCGGCAAGCGCGGCCGGACCATCGTCGAAGTGCTCGATGGCGCAGACCGACATGACGACGTCGAACGTGGCCGCGGCGAACGGCAGCGCCAAGGCGTCCCCCTCGACGAGCCCGGGATGCCCGCGCAGCCGGCGACCGAACTGCAGCTTGTGYCGGGCGAGGTCGAGGCACACCGCCCGAGCCCCGCGACGGACGGCCTGGCCGGCCCAGTAGCCGTCACCGCCGGCCACATCGAGCAGGGTGCGCCCGGCCAGTTCTCCCGCCCACGACAGCAGGGTGCCGACCTCCCGGCGGCGCATGACATGTACCTGATGGCCCACGAAGGCGAGGGCGTCGTCCCGCACCGGGCTCACAGGTCGGCCCCGCCCGTCCAGTCAGCCCCGCCGATCCGGTCCGCCTTGCTCATTCCACTCCGCCTTCCGAGTCCACGATTCACCCGTGGGCCGTGACCCATGKATGGGCCGTGACCCATGGATGGGCCGTGACTCGCGTATGCGCCACGGCTCATGTGCGCCCAAGCGCGCCCAACGTCACATCAAGGTAACGCTCCCACGCCCCGTCAACGTCCGGCGGTATGACCTTCGAGCRCAAACCGGCGAGCACGCCGGGCTCGTAGAGCCGCCGCAGCGCCACCGCCAGCGCCTCCGCGTCGTCGGGCGGCACGAGTAGACCGTCCACCCCATCGCGGACCGTGGTGGCGAGCGTTCCCACCGTGGTCGCMACGACCGGCACGCCGTGCAGGTGCGCGAGACCGACGTTCTGCGACGCCGTTCCGGCCCGGTAGGGAAGCACCAGGGCGTCGGCACCAGCGAACAGCGCGGGCACCTCCGCCGCGTCGACATAGCCCGACCGCAGGTCCACCCGGGTGGCCAGGCCGAGCTCCTCGACCAGCCGGGCGATCTCCCCCGTCCCGCCCCAGAACTCGCCGGCGACGGTGAGACGGACGTCCGCCGGCCCGCGGGCCAACGCCCGCAGCAGGACGTCCAGTCCCTTGTACGGCCGCACCAGCCCGAAGAACAGCAGGTTGCGCCGGGTGACGTCGGCGGATGGCCCACCGCGGCCGGCCACCGGCCCGGGCGGCGAGGACGACAGAGCCGAGGACCACAGGTGCGTGGCCATCTCGGCCACCAGGACCGGAGCAGGGGTGAGGCGCGCGGCGAGCTCCGCCTGGGCCGGCGTGTGGACGAGAACAGCCGACGACCGGCGCAGCACCGCACTGGTCAGCGGTTCGTCCACGGCCCGGCGCTCGTGTGGCAGGACGTTGTGGCAGAGCGCGACGACCGTGGGACCCGCACCCCCGGGGTCCGCACCCCCGGAACCCGCTCGCCCGGAAGCCGTGCCCCGGCCGCGCGGCCCCCGGGCCCGCAGTGCGCCGAGGACGCCCAGGTACGCCGGGGCCTGCACGGGAGTGACGACGACCAGGATCACCGCGTCGGCCTGCCGCCGCAGGCGCCTGCCGAGCCGGATCCATCCGTCCGGCCGGCGCCACGACAACGGGTAGCGGGTGACCTCGAACGGCTCCATCTCGGGCTCGGTGACGYGCTGCACGCCGGGATAGAGCCGCGCGGGGTACTGCGCCGACCAGGACTCGACCGCCACCTCGTGGCCCCGCGCCGACAGCCGGTGCGCGAGCTCGGTGGTGTGCTGCGCGATCCCCCCCTTGTAGGGATGGGTCGGACCGACGATCGCGATGCGCACGCCGGTCAGGTGTCGCTGCGCGAGCGGGCCACCAGATCGCCGATCAACGCCAGCACGACGATCTGGAAGCCGACCAGAATCGCCAGCAGCGTTGACGTCGCCACGTGGAAGTCGTAGCGGATCAGGTCCACGATCAGCTTGACGAAACCCAAGCCCATGATCCACAGGGCGACCGGCATGAGAACCTTGATCGGATCGAAGTACATCACCATCCGCAGCACCTGAAGGATGTAACGCCGCGCGTCCCGGAAGGGATGGAACTTCGACGTTCCGGACCGTTTTGCGTAATCGATCGGGATGTAATCCACCGGATGCTGGTTCGACAGGAAGGACATCGTGATCGTGGTGACGCAGGAGAAACCGGGGGGCAGCAGCCGCAGATAGGGCAGGGAGACGTCCCGGCGGAAGGCGCGAAGCCCGGAGTTGAGGTCGGGAATCTTCATGCCGGACAGCCGCTGGGCGATCATCCGGATGAACCATTTCGCCGGCACCCGGGCCCACTTGTGAGTGCCCTCCTCGGTGCGGCGCGCCCCGACGACCTGGTCGACGTCGAGGTTGTCGTCCAGGTAACGGACGAACTCCGGGATGCGCTCGTTCGGGTACGTCATGTCCGCGTCGGTCCAGACGACGATCTTGCCGCGGGCCTCCTGGGTCCCGATCCGGCGGGCCGTGCCGGAACCACCGTTGCGGCGGAACGGCATCACCCGCATGCGCGGAAACCGCGGGGCCACCTCGCGCAGCACCGCGAGCGTGTTGTCGGTCGACTTGTCGTCGATCGCCAGGACCTCGTAGGAGTAACCGCTCGCGTCCATCGCGGCGGTGATGCGCTCGAGTTCGAGCAGCACATGGTCCTGCTCGTTGTAGCAGGGCAGCACGATGGTCACGTAGGGGGCGTCCGGACCGACGGCGGCGACGCCGTCCCCGGAAGCCGCCTGCACTGGGGTGCCGGCCTGCGGATGTTCAGGTCGGTGGATGGCGCTGACACTCACGTCGGTGTGGCTCCCGGTCGTCGTTCCGGCCCAGCRGCGTCCCGGGCCGGCGTCCTGGCGGTCCGACGTCGTCGTTCCCGCTCCGATCGCCGGTCCGTGGCGGTGGTGCACGCTCCGTCGAGGGCTCGCGCACGACTCTAGGGTGGCACGCCCGACCCGGCGAGCCGACAGCCGGGCGGTCCGGCCACCTGGGCAGCGCCTACTGTTGCTCCGTGGGTGCGTTCAAAAGTGATCTGCGGGAGTATGTGCGGCACGTTCGTTCGCTGCGGGCGGCGCAGGAGACCTCGGCCCGCTCGTTCGTGGCCGGGCTGCGTTACCCGCTCGCATACAGGCAACCGATCTGGACCGGTTCCCCCACCGTGATCGAAGGCCGGGAGCGCATCGAGTTCGCCGAGGGCGCGGCGCTGCGGGTGGGGCTCGGCGCGTTCGGGCTGTCGACCCGACGCGATACCTCGATCATCCGGGTGCATCCCGAGGRCCGCCTGCGCTGCGAAGGTGTCGTGTCGCTGCAGCGGGGCGTGCGGATCGTCGTCGACTCGGGCGTGCTGGAACTCGGCCCCGGGGCGAACATCAACGGGTTCGCCAAGATCCTCGTGCGCGAACGCGTCTCGATCGGCGCCTGCTGCAACGTCTCGTGGGACACCCAGCTACTCGACAACGACTTTCACCCGATGGTCGTCGACGGCGTGGAGCAGCCGATGAGCGGACCGATCGTGCTGGAGGACCGGGCCTGGATCGGCGCGGGGGCCATCGTGCTCAAGGGCGTGACGATCGGCGAGAGCGCCGTCGTCGCCGCGGGCTCGGTGGTGACCCGGGACGTGCCGCCCAAAGCCGTCGCCGCCGGATCCCCCGCGAAGATCGTCGGCCACATCGACTCCTGGCGCTGATCCGGCGTCCGGATCACGCGCTCCGGACGCCGGACCTCGGACCTCGGACGCCAGGGTGGGAAGCCGGACGTCGGGGGCAGTCGGACGTCAAAGGCGGCCTCGGCTGTCCGCGTGCCACGCGGACACCTCCGCGGCCACGCCTAAACCGGAATCTTCGCCTCGCCGAAATCCGACAGATCCTGCTATCCGACAGGTCCTGCTATCCGGCGGACTTCGCAGCCGGATAGCCGAGGACATCCGTATCGACCTCCCGATTCAATGACGGTGAACCGGCCCTCGGGYGGTCAGGATGATGGTTGCGGGCTGCGACGTTGATGGTCCGGGAACACTGACGGTCCGGGAACACCGCGACAACGGTCTGGACACCCGCCCGGGAGCACCCTCACCACCGTGCGCGACCAGGGCTGACGGGAGAAGGGCACCCATGATGTCGACGGGGAATCGGGGGTCCGTAGCATGACTCCACCTTCGTCCGATGGGACTCTGCCACTCGTGGGTGACTCTGTGGATTCGACCGCAACGGCCCGCGCCGACGCCGAGGCCGGCGGAGACGTGTTCCCGATGGGGACGCGCTTCCGGCCGTGGGGGATTCTCCGCACCATCCCCGCGGCCATCTGGGTGATCACCCTGCTCTTCACCGCGCTGCTGGCCGGCTGGTCGGTGATGATGCCGCAATACCATGCGCCCGACGAACCAAACCACGTGGACGCTGTGATGCGGCTCGTCGAGGGCAAGGGCTGGCCGCATCCGGGCCATGCGATCGTGACGCAGGGCGGCGTGGGGGCGATCATGGCTGCCCCCTACGGATCCGAGGAGCGGCCCCGCGACCTGTCCGCCGGCCCGTTCACCGCGGCCGACGCCGTCCCCCGCCACGATCGTCCCAGCTGGGAGGAGTTGGACCGGACGCCGGCGCCGGAGGGTAGCATCCAGCAGCTCGTGCAGCATCCCCCGCTGTACTACTGGGTTGACGCCATGATTCTCAAGGCCGTCCCCGGCGGTGGCGACCACCTGCGCTGGGACGAGATCATCGGGATCCTGCGCCTGATCAGCGTGGCAATGGTCGCGCCGTTGCCGTTGCTCGCCTGGGCCGGGGCGAACCGGCTCAGCGGTGGCAGCCGGGTGGCGGGGATCTGTGCCGCCCTGGTACCGCTCGGGATCCCCCAGCTCACCCACATCGGATCCAGCGTCAACAACGACAACCTGCTGGTTCTGACCAGCGGCCTGGCCACGGTCTCGATCGTCTACGTGCTGCGCGGGGACACCTCCCTGCGCACCGCGACCTGGACGGGGGTCTTCGTCGGCCTCGCCCTGATGACGAAGTCACTGGCGATCACGCTGGTTCCCATGGCGGCGCTGGCCTACCTCGTCGCCTGGGGCCGGGCCCGACGCGACGCCCGGGCTGCGTGGGCGCGGGGACCAGCGGTCGCCGTGGCAGTAACCGGACCAGCCGCCATCGCCCCTTACCCGGCCACCCCTTACCCCGCCGGCCCCCGCACAACCGGCCCCCGCACAACGGGCCCTCACCCCACCGGGACGGAGCCCTTCCTGCTCGCCGAGGCCGGACCCGCGGGACCACCCGCCTCCGCGCTTCGCGTGCCCTGGCGCCAGCTGCTGCTTGGCGGCGCGCTGGCGATCGCGCTCGGCGGCTGGTGGTGGATCGTCAACATCGTCCGCTACGGCACCTTCCAACCGGAGACGCCGGGATTCCCGCTCGGCCAGTATCTGGGCGACGACTGGGGTGCCTACACCGAGCTGCTGATCAACGGGACGATCCTGCGCTGGTGGGGATCCTTCGGATGGTTCGAGGTCAACCTGACGACGGTCCCGGTGCGCACGGGCACCGCCGTCGTCATCGTCTTCTTCGCCCTCGCCCTCATCCGGGCCCGGACCGGACGCATCCGGGTGGACCTGCTGTTCCTGCTCTGGCCCACCTGGGCGCTGTTCGGCCTGATGACCCTGCAGTCCGCGAAGAACTTCGACAGGTACTTCCACGTCAGCGGGATCTCCGGCCGCTACCTGTACGCGGGCCTGGCGTCGCTGGCGATCGGGGTCGGGATGGGTGCGGCGGCGACCGGCCGTTATCTCTCCCGGATCATGCCGCTGCTCTTCCTGGCCGGCGCGACCACCCTGCAGGCCTGGGCGATCTCGATGGTGTTTCCGCACTTCTGGCGACCCACGGGCGGCGACCTCAGCGACGCGTGGGACGCGATGGTGGCGTGGGCCCCATGGCCGCAGGGCGCCCTGACGTGGCTTGCCGGCGCGGTGTGCGTCCTCGCCGTGGCAGCCCTGGCCTGCTGCATCGGGGTCCTTGTCACCGGCGGTCCGGCCACCCGCTCCGCCGGCGGGGCCCCCGCTCAGCCTCCGTCCTCGTCCAGGGGACGGTCGCCATCGACGGGACAGCGGCCGGCTCCACCCCTCGCGCCGTATCCGTCGCACCTGCCGCCGAAACGGCCGCGGACCGCCGGCGCGCCGGATGCCACCACCGGCTCGAAGGCGGTCACCGGCTCGGGCCCGGCGGCCGGCACGAGTCCGGAGCCCACCGGCCAGGGCCCCTCCGCCGCGGGGCATCCGCGCTCCCCCTGATCCGGCATCGCCGACAAGGAACCGGAAACCATCCGACCATCGTGCGCGTTCTCTCACGGAGAGTAACACTGAATCCTGGGCCTCGGACAAGGCGCAACCGGCCACGGCGGCGCTGCGCATCGGGGCTCGGGGGCCTCGGATGGTGATTCCGAGGCGCATAGGATCCGCGATGTCAACCATCTCGGTTCGGGAGGGGTCTTGCGCCGCAAGCGGGAGACGGGCAACGCGGGGACGGTGGCGCCCCCGTCCGCATCGCCCGCTCGACCCGACCCCGCCTCCGAAGCGAACCCCGTGGGACCCGAGACGCCCTCCGGACCCGCCGCTCGGTCGGGACGGGGGACGTCCTCGGCGCCGRGCTTCGGCCCGGTGGGCGGCAGCGGTCTGACGGGGCCGTCCATCGAGCCCCTCGACAGCGGCGACCCGACCGAACTGGGCCAGTTCACGCTGCTGGGACGCCTCGGTGAGGGCGGGATGGGGACCGTCTTCCTCGGGCGGGGCAGGCCGGACGTCGCCGAGCACGCCGGCCGGCTCGTCGCGGTCAAGGTCATTCGGCCCGACCTGGCCCGGGTGCCCGAGTTCCGGGCCCGGTTCCGCCGGGAGGCCGACATCGCGCGCCGGGTCGCCCGCTTCTGCACCGCCGAGGTACTCGGCGTCGTCGATCCGCCGGACGGGCGGCCCTACCTCGTCACCGAGTACATCGACGGCCTCACCCTCGCCCAGACGGTGGCCGCGGACGGCCCGCTGCGGTCGGCCGACCTGGAGCGCGTCGCGGTCAGCGTGGCCGCGGCGCTGACCGCCATCCACGGCGCCGGCCTCGTACACCGTGATCTCAAACCGTCCAACGTGCTGCTCTCAGCCTTGGGTCCCCGCGTCATCGACTTCGGCATCGCCCGGGCGCTGGACGCCCCGACGATGCTCAGCCAGGAGATCCAGCGGATCGGTACACCGGCGTTCATGGCCCCGGAGCAGGCCAACGGCGAGCCGGTGACGGCGGCGGCGGACGTCTTCGCGTGGGGTGGCCTGGTGACCTATGCGGGCACCGGTTCCTTCCCCTTCKGGGACGGGCCGACGCCGGTGCAGCTCTACCGCGTCGTACACMGCGAACCACTGCTCGACGGTCTCGCTCCAGCCCTGCGGCCGATCGTCGAAGAGGCCATGCGCAAGGACCCGGCCACCCGGCCGAGTGCCCAGGAGCTGTTCCTGCGTCTGGTCGGAATGGGTCCGACCACGCATCCCGACCCGGAGGTGACCCGCGTCATCCGTGCCGGGGTGTCGATGCCCGCGCCMCCGCAGCGGACCGACCCGGACCGCTGCGCGCCCGGACAGATGTCTGYCCCGGGCGGGTCTGCCTCAAGCGGGTCGGTCGGCGCCGGGCCGCCCGTCGACCTGTCGGCACGGGACCGCGGCCGGTGGAACTGGYGCCGCGTCGCGCTGCTGGCCGCCCCGCTCCTCGCGGTCCTGCTCATCGCGGCCCTCATACCATTCGCGCTCACCACCGGCAGTGACCGGCGGCCGAGCCGGGAGGAGACGGCCGCTCGCGTCGCTCTGGCCGCCGAGGCCGTCCGCAACTCCGAT
Organism: Frankia sp. CcI156; assembly: GCF_001983015.1. Taxonomy (NCBI): domain Bacteria; kingdom Bacillati; phylum Actinomycetota; class Actinomycetes; order Frankiales; family Frankiaceae; genus Frankia; species Frankia sp. CcI156. The sequence continues at coordinate 71,709 of NZ_MOMD01000014.1, read as the reverse complement.
GCGAACCTGGCCGCCCGGCTGTCCCTGGCGGCCTACCGCATCAGCCCGGTGCGGGAGGCCCGCGCCGCCCTGCGCACCTCCTTCGCCGCCGCGACGGCGACGGTGCTCGACGGGCACACGCAGTCGGCGCTCGGTGTGGACATCAGCCGGGACGGGCGCCTGCTGGCCTCGACCGGTGCCGACAACCTCGTCCAGCTGTGGGACATCTCCGCGCGTTCCCATCCGGTGAAGCTCGCCACCCTGGCCAGGCACACCTCGTGGACGCTCGACGCGGCGTTCAGCCCGGACGGACGGCTGCTCGCCACGGTCAGCTACGACCGGTCGGTGATCCTGTGGGACCTCGGYGATCCGCGCCACCCCGTCGAACTCTCCGTCATCCTCGGACACAACGRCTGGGTACTCGACGCCGCGTTCAGCCCGGACGGGAAGGTCCTCGCCACCTCGGGCTATGACAACACGGCCCGGCTGTGGGACGTCACCGATCCGCSCCGCCCCAGTCAACTGTCCGTGCTCGACCGCCACACCAGTTGGGTGAACGAGGTCGCGTTCAGCCCGAATGGTCACCTGTTGGCGACCGCCAGCGCCGACCGGACGGCCCGGCTGTGGGACGTCACCGATCCGCGCCGGCCGCGACCGCTCGCGGCCATCACCGCGCACACCGACTACGTGTGGGCGGTCGCCTTCAGCCCGGACGGCCGGCGCCTCGCCACGGGCGCCTATGACGGTACGGCCCGAATCTGGGACATCACCAATCCGTCTCGGCCGGCGGCCACCGCTTCCTTCCCGGCCGACGAGAAATGGGTGTTCGACGTGGCGTTCAGCCCGGACGGCAGGACCCTGGCCACCGCGGGCTGGGACACCACGGTGCACCTGTGGGATGTCACCGAACCGGGCCGGCCGCCGGCGATCGGCACCATCACCGGGCACGGGGACTGGGTGCAGGCCCTGGCGTGGACACCGGACAGCCACAGCATCGCCACGRCAAGCGACGACTACACCGTGCGCATCAGCCGGATCGGTGACGCCGACCTGATCGCCGCCGCGTGCGCCGACCCGTCGAAGCAGATCACCGATGCCGAATGGCAGCGCCACATCTCAGACGTGCCCTACCAACCGGTCTGCTGACCATCYGAGGTCCGCTCCGAGGGCGGTCGCCGCATGCCCGGCGGCGCCGCTGCCGGCGGGGGTGGCACCGGGGTGGCCGAGCGACGGCGCAGCGCGGGCAGGGCGCCGCGACCCGCGCCGGCATCGGCGATCCGCGTCTGTACCCTCGCCAGGCGGTCCTGTCCGGTGGTGCTCAGCCGGGACCGCAGCACCGAGTTCGCGATCCGCGCGACCTGCATCAGCTTGGGCTCGTCGACGTCCGCGGCCGCCCAGTGGCTCTGGGCCCACCGCTCCTCGCGTTCCTGCTCGCGCCGGCGGAGCTCGGCGACCTCCTGCTCAAGCTGGGCGATACGGTGCAGGTGCTCGAGCTCGATGGCCGCGAGCCGGCTGCGCTCGTCGTCCAGGCGCGCCCACTCCCGCTGCCGCGCCCGGGCGACCGCCGCCGCGGTGTCCTGCAACCGCAGGACGTGCAGGTAGAGGTCGATGCGGTTGCGCTCCAGGCGGGAAAGTAGCCGGTTGGACACCCACGGAATGAGCAGGTCGGCGACGCGACGCGCCCAGGGAGCCCGCCGGTCGATCACCACGCCCAACCCGAAGATCGGTGCCACGGTGAAGAAACGCAGGTCAGGGTGGTCTGCGACGAAGTCCTCGACGGCCGTGCGCACCCCGTTACGCGGACCGCCCTCGGTCAGCGCCCAGGCGAAGGCTCCCATGCCCCGAAATCCCCCGGGAACCGTCTCCMTGTTGTCGATCTCGACACCGACGTCCCACGAGTGCGGCTGCCGGGCGCCCTCGGGAATGCGGTCGGGGTTGTAATACTGGTCGCGCCGGCCTGCCGGCCAGCCGACGTCGTGCAGGATCACCAGGGGAAAGTAGGACCGGCCGAACAAGGTGACCGCTCGGTCGATCTCGGTGAGCTCGCCGTGCACGGTGGCGTAGTTGTGGTCCCCGTCGATGAGGTAGGCGTCGGTCGGCGCGTGGCCGTCGAGCGCCTGCGGGCTGTGCCCCCGGATCACGTGCACATCGAGGCCCCCGCCGGAGGCCGGCGACACCCCGGGCTCGGGATCGATGACCACTAACCGCCCGCCACCGCCACGGCGCAGCAGGTCGACGAGGAGCGAGGTGGTGACCCCGCTCTCGGAACCGATCTCCGCGATGCTGCGCGCCCCGGACGTCTCCAGCAGCGGCACCCAGATCTCGCGCAGATCGGRCAGGGAGTGCAGGAGCAGGGGCGCCAGCGTGGGTTCGGCGGCGTCCCCGACCTCGACGGCGTGATCGCCCTGCCAGGTGGGCGCCGTGCCTGGTCCGGTGCCCGGTCCGGTGCCTGGTCGGGCCTCGAGGTCCGTTCCGGCGTCCATCCCGGCGGCGACGGCGGCGAGCTCGGCGAAACTGTCCCGAACCTCGCTGCGCTCTGAGTCCGGGTGGTCCGTCACCGCGATCCCCCGAGCTCGCGCCGGATCTTGCRGGCCGCCCGCAGCGGCAGACCGTCGCGGGCGGGCTCCGCCGCGGGCAGGGCCAGCGGATCACCCCGGATGCCCATCCAGCCGAACGCCAGCTCGACGTCGAGGGCGTAGACCCCGGCGAGCTGCGGCTGTGTGGCGAGGTCGATCGTGTAGACGAACTGTGGGTCGTCCCCGGTGATCTCTACCAGGTTCGGCTGGAGCAGCCGGCAGCCGAGGAGGGCGAGCTGCTGGGCGGGATCGTCCAGCGAGGTGATGGTTATCTTGTCCGGCTCTGGGGTGTTGTTGATATGAAAGGACAGCGTCAGCCAGTCCAGGCGGAGCAGACCGCGCCGACCCGCCGGGTCGATGCGGATCCGGCGTACCCCGACCGCCTCCAGGCTGAGCCGGACGATCGACAGGCCGTCGCGGGCCGACCGGGTGACCGCCGTCTCCTTCGGACCGTTGACGAAGTCCCCGCCCGTGTCGATGTAGACCTCCACGGGCCCCGCCGCGGCCTCGGGCGAGACCTCCTCCGGCGGGATGCCCGCGGCGGCGGCCAGCCCGCTGATCACGGCCAGCGGCCGGTTCGCGACCCCGGCCACCCCGGCGGGCCAGTAAAGCTCGCGCATGGAGATCCGGTCGATGTCGGCCGGGGTGAGATACGGCATCCGGCGGACCAGCTCCGGCGGCAGCAGGCCCTCGGTGGCGTCGGAGCCGAAGTTGTCGTCGTGCGCCCAGGCACCGAAGGCCGCGGCCTCCACCGCGGTCGGCCGGGCGACGAAGCGGGTCAGCGTCCGCAGCCCCGCCTGGCGCGCCCCGGCGCAGGCCAGCGACGGCATCGGGGTCTCCGAGCGCCGGTAACGCAGCCATTCCCGCTGGAAGGCCAGGACGCCGTCCTGGACGGCGGCTCGCTGGGCGACCTGCGTCCGCGAGGTCCGGTCGATGCTGAGCACCGGATTACCCATCTCGTCGAAGGAGACCAGTGACCCGACGTCGGGCATGCAAAGCTGCTCGAGTACCTCGGGGCTACGCATGAGCTGGTTCGCCAGGGTCTCGGGCTGACCGCTTGTCGCAACATATCCCTCCAGCTCCAGACCGGCCAACCGGTGCGTCATCGCCGCCTGGTTCGTAGCCAGGTACAGGCCGAGGATGTCCAGCCCGCGGCCGGTGGAGGCGAGCAGCCGGGTGAGCAGCGCCTGGATCGTCCCGCCCCAGCCCAGGTCGAGGAAGACGACCCGGCCGCTCTCGGGTAGCTGGCTGTCGAGGTAGCGCACGTAACGCTCACGCAGGCGGGACGCGGTCAGCACGATCTCGCTGCGGATCCGCTCATCGGAACAGAGCGCCTCGAGGGTGTCGTCGAGCAGGCCGGGCACGTCGAGGCGGCGGTCGGCCAGCGCCGAGATGCCGGCGACGTTCTCCAGCCGGACCCCGAGCTGGCGCAGCAACTGCCCCACACTCGGCGCGTGCCGACGGACCAGGAAGCTCCTGAGCTCCTCGGGGTTGCCCTCGAAGACGTTGGCCAGCGCGCACACCTGCCGCGACGCCCACAGCGTCGAAATGGTGACCCCGACATCCTCGCCGGGACCGACGAGCAGGCGGGAAAGGAAGTCGCCCTCCCGCATCAGGCAGTGGATGTGGTCGGCGCCGAAGTCACGGGCCCGTTCCACAGCCCACTCCGCGAAACCGGTGAAGACCGGCCCGAAGACCGTCGCGCCGGCCTCCCAGTACCGGCGCAGCCCCGCGGGGACCGCGAGGGCGTCGGCACGGTGCAGTGACCGGGCTCGCAACGCGGTCATCCCGTAGTCGCCGTCTACCGGGTCGATCGGGAGGTCGTCGCTCGGCGCCTTACGCAGACCCTCGAGCTCAAGGGTCTGCTCCAGCGCCCCGGAGTACTTCGGGTAATGGATGGCGACAAGCCCGTGCTCGCGGGCGCCCTCGACGTCGGCGACGGGGTGGTCGCCAAGGTGCACGACCCGGGACGGCCGCAGGTTCGACGCTGCGAGCATGTGCTGGAACAGCCCGTCACTCTTCGACGTCCCTGCGTCGGAGGAGGTGAAGATGTGGGTGAAGGGCACGCCGGCCAGCTCCGGCCGGTTCAGCAGCCGTTCGAGCTGGCCGGCCGAGAAGTACGTGTCGGACAGCAGGTAGACCGGCAGGCCGAGCTTCGTCATGGCGAGCTCGGCGAGCTCCACCACGGCGAGGTCGGCGCGGCAGAGCTCGCGTTCGACCGCGACCTCTGCGTCCAGGAGGTCCTGGACGCCGGGGGCACCGGGTAGCGCAGGCAGCAGCAGCTGCCAGATCTCGTCCAGCCGCACCTCATGGGTACCGCGGGTGGCCTCGGCGTGCAGGCGGGCCAGCTGCTCGGCGTGGACCCGCAGCCGGGCAAACTCGCCCGGGGAGACGCTGGCGGGCAGGTGGCCCGCGTCCGCGAGCCRCCGGCCCAACAGCACGAAGGCATGGGCGGGCTCTGGCACCATGCGCCACAGGAGGGTGTCGAAGACATCCAGAGTCAGGGCCTGTGCCCCGCCCGACTCCAGGTGCGACCACACTTCGCGTAGCCGGACGTCGGTGAACACGACCGTCCTCTCCGTGCGGCCGGTTACGACCGCTCCATGCGGCCGGTTACGACCGCCTCCGCCGGGTCAGCCACGACGGCCGGCGTGCGTCGGGATTCTCCCCCGCGGCCTCGGCCGGCCGAAGCCAGATGGACGGATCAATACTATGAACCGTGCTCTGGCCGTCGGCCACMGGAGTGGGTGGCGTCGCCCGCCCGGCGATGGCACGGTACCGTCCGATTCTGACGAGAAGCGGGCCAGTTCGACCCTGGACACCATTGACTATTCTTCCGCAAGCAGGGCGATACTCTCGGTAGCCGGAAAAGAYGGCCGGTCGAGTCGCGGAACCCGCTTGGACGTGGGACGAACCAGGGGCGCCTCGGTCTCGGTAGTGTTCAGGTCCCCGAAGTGTCGAGCCGAAGTGTCGAGCCGAAGTGTCGAGCCGAAGTGTCGAGGAGGAGCGGACAGGTGCAGCTCCAGTCGCGCCATGGCGGCGAGCGGTACCCGCGCGTTCGGGAGACGGGGAGGGCGGGCCGTGTCACATCTGGCTGACGCCGCGCTGCCGCCGGTGGCTCCGTCCGCCCCGGAGCCGCAGACCGGTCCGCCAGGGCCGCCCGGGCCGGAGCACCATCACGCGCTGGACGTGAGCCGGCTGGCCCGTCGCAGCCGGGCCCAGACGAGGGTGCGCTGGGAACTGCTGCGCAATCTCATCCGCAAGGATCTCAAGGTCAAGTACAAGGGGTCGACGCTGGGATTCGCCTGGTCACTGGCGAACCCGATGCTCCTTCTCGTCGTGTATACCTTCGTGTTCCAGATCGTGCTGAAATCAGGAATCCCCCGCTTCGGTATTTACCTGATGTCCGGGCTGCTCGTCTGGAACGCCTTCTCGGGCAGCGTGTCCGCGTCCTGCGGCAGCGTCGTGGCGAACGCGAACCTCGTCAAGAAGGTCCGCTYTCCCCTCGCCGTGCTCCCCCTGTCGGCGGTCGGCTTCGCCGCGGTGCACTTCCTGCTGCAACTGCTGGTCCTGTTCGTGGTGATCCTCGCGCTCGGCTACAGCCTGCTCGGCCCCGAGCTGCTGCTGCTCGTCCCGGCCGGAGCCGTCGCCCTCACCTTCACCGTGGCACTGTCCCTGCTGGTCAGCGCGCTCAACGTGCGTTACCGCGACACCGCCCATCTGCTCGACGTGGCGCTGCTCGCCTGGTTCTGGCTGAATCCCATGGTGTACGCCTTCGGCCTCATCCAGAACAGGTTGGCCGACCTGACCTGGGTGTATCTGCTCAACCCGATGGCCGTCGTGGTCATCACGTTCCAGCGGGCGATCTACGATCCACCCCCGGGTAACTCGACGGGCTCCGCCCCCATCCTGGCGAACCCCGGTTACACGTTCTACCTGGAACATCTCGCCGTCGCCGGGGTGAWCTCCCTCGCCCTGCTGTGGCTGGGGCTGCACGTGTTCCGCGCCCTGCAGGCGGACTTCGCCGAGGATCTGTAGTCGGCCCGTGGCGGACCGGCCCTGTCCTCGTCGCCCGCCGAAGGCCCCGGGAGCCAGCACGCCGACCGCGGTGCGATCATGWTGGGACGTCCGCAGGCGGCCAGCAAGGAGTAGCAGTAGTGGCCCGATACTCGTCCGCGTACCCGCCGAGCCCCGCCGCCCCGCCCGAGGGCAGGGAGGCCGCCGCGTCACCCGACCCGGCGCGCGAGGCGCCCGTGGTGATCGAGGCCGCCGGAGTGAGCAAGAAATTCGTCTCGTACCACAACCGGGCGACCAGTCTGAAGGAACGGTTCGTMCGTCGGGGCGGCCCCGCCGGGGACGACTTCTGGGCACTGCGCGACATCGACGTGACGATCGGACGAGGCCAGACGGTCGGTCTCGCCGGTGCGAACGGCTCGGGCAAGTCGACGCTGCTCAAGGTGCTCGCCGGGATCCTGCGCCCGACAGACGGACGGGTCTCGGTACACGGTCGGATCGCCTCGCTGCTCGAACTCGGTGCCGGGTTCAACGGCGAGCTCTCCGGCCGGGACAACGTCTACCTCAACGCGTCCCTGCTCGGACTGTCCAAACGGGAGATCGATCAGCTCTTCGACTCCATCGTCGACTTCTCCGAGCTGCGCCACAAGATCGACGATGACGTCAAGCACTACTCGTCGGGCCAGTACGTCCGCCTCGGCTTCGCCGTCGCCGTGCACGTCGACCCGGACGTGCTGCTCGTCGACGAGGTCCTGGCCGTCGGGGACGAGGCGTTCCAGCGCAAGTGCCTGGCCAAGATCGCCGAATTCCGGGCCCAGGGCCRCACGATCCTGTTCGTGACGCACTCCCTCGACCTCATCGAGAACATGTGCGATCGCATCCTGGTCTTGGAGTCCGGGTCGCTGTTCTTCGACGGCCCGCCGGCCGTGGGTACCAAACTGCTGCGGCAGAAGCTGGGCAGCCTGCCCGCGGGGGAACCGGTCTCCTACCAGTACGCCACGGTCAGGCCGGAGTCGGTCACCTTCAGCCACGAGCCGGGCGGGCCGCCCACCGTGCAGTACGGCCCCGGCGAGTCCCTCACCGTCAGCGTCGAGTTCGACGTCACCGAGGGTGCCCCCGAGCACGTGTACCTGCACACCTACATCGTCGGCCAGAACGAGGTGCCGATCTGGATGATGGAGACGCCACTCGGCGGGCTCGCCATCGGGCCAGGCCGCCACATCGTCGACTTCTCGGTACCACGCCTGCCCGAGCTGCTCGGCGCCTTCGCGGTGAAGGTGCACGTCTCGGACGCCGCCACCGGCGTCCCGGTCACCACCCGCCGGTTCGAGGAGCTGTTCGGCGTCGGTGGTGCGCAGGCGGACGGACTGCTCAAGGTCGACTACGATGCGAGGTTGCGCGGATGAGCGAGGAACGCCCGACCCGGCCGGAGGCGGGATCGGCCGTCGAGTCGAAGACCGTCGAGCCGCTGGCGACCATCGTGATCGTCAACTGGAACGGCGCGCATCTCCTCCCGGCCTGCCTGGACGGCATCGCCAAGCAGGAGGCGGATTTCGCCTACCAGACCTGGGTGGTCGACAACGCCTCGTCCGACGGCTCGCGGGAGCTGCTCGCCGAGCGCTACCCCTGGGTACGCGTGGTGCCCGCGGAATGCAACCTCGGTTTCGCCGGCGGCAACAACCTGGCGCTGCGCCAGGTCACGACGCCGTTCGCGGTCCTGGTGAACAACGACGCGATCCCCGAGCCCACCTGGCTCGCGGCGCTGCTGGCGCCGTTCGACGAGCCCGGCGGCCGGCATCTCGGCGCCACCACCGGCAAGGTCGTCTTCCTCCCCCGGTTCCTGCGGATCAGGCTGCACACGCCTACCTTCGTCCCGGGTCCGCACGACTCCCGCGAGCTGGGGGTGCGGGTGTCCTCGGTGACGGTGGACGGGCGCGAGGCGCTGCGCGAGGTGCTCTGGGAGAACCTCACCTATGGTGCCGAGGGACCGAGCGGCTCGCCGTACTTCTGGACCCGAGGGGACGGCGAACTGTGCGTGCCGATCCCCGACGGCGGCCCGGTCACCCTCGGGTTCACCTGGGCGGCGGAATCGCGCAAACAGGTCACCCTGAGCTGGGACGGCCCGACCGGCACGTCGGCCGGAGGGCGAGCGGACCTCGCGGTGGGCCCCGAGTCGACGACGGTGTCGCTGACCGTCGGCGGTGAGGCGCCGCGGGTGGACGTCATCAACAACGTCGGCGGCATCGTCCTGACCGACGGTTACGGTGCCGACCGTGGTTACCAGCAGGTCGACGTCGGCCAGTTCGACCAGCCGGAGGACGTGTTCACCGCCTGYGGGAACGGGATGGCGATCCGTTCGTCGCTCGGCCACGAGCTCGGCTGGTTCGACGACGCGTTCTTCCTCTACTACGAGGACACCGACCTGTCCTGGCGGATCCGGGCCCGCGGGTACGGCATCCGCTACGTCCCGGGGGCGGTGCTGCGTCACATCCACTCGGCGTCGAGCGTCGAATGGTCACCGCTGTTCGTCTTCCACACCGACCGCAACCGGCTGCTGATGCTCACCAAGGACGCGACCGCGCCGATGGCGCTGGCCGCCGTGATCCGCTACCCGCTGACCACCGTCTCGATCGCGGTGCGCACGCTGCGCCAGGCCTGGCGCGCGCGCAGCCAGCCCGCGATCCGACCGACCCTGCTGCGGCTGCGGGTGTATGGCTCCTACCTGCGGCTGCTGCCCGACATGCTGCGGGCCCGGCGCGAGATCGGGCGCAGCGCCGCGCAACGGCGGGCGAGCCTGCAGAGCTGGCTGGTGTCCCGATGAACGATCCCGCGAGAGCCGGCCAACCGGCCGAGAACGACCAACCGGCCGACGGGGTGCGGGCGGCGGTCTACAACCGGTTCTGGCACTCCATGGGCGGCGGGGAACGCCACAACGGCATGATCGCCCAGGTACTGGCCGCCGAGGGCGCCGTGGTCGATCTCCTCGGGCACTCCGAGGTCGACCTCGCGGCGCTCGGCGAGCATCTCGGGCTGGATCTCGCCGACTGCCGGTACGTGCGGTTGCCGGACCGGGGCGAGGAGGCCATCGCCGTCCTCTCCAGGCGCTACGACCTGTTCGTAAACGGTTCGTACATGAGCCGGATCATGCCGAAGGCCCGCCACTCGGCGTACCTGTGCTTCTTCCCGACGCCGTTCGACCACGACATGGCGGCCTGGCGCAAGGCCGCGGTCCGCACGGCCGGGCCGCTGCTGCGCGGGGTTCGCCCAGCGGTGAGCTTCGGCCAGGGCTGGTACCCGCCGGAGGGCGGCCGCCGCCGGCAGTGGACCTGGACGAACGGGGCGGGCATCCTCGCCGTCAGCCCGGGCAAGCGGCGCACCCTGCGCGCCGATATCGGCCGGCCCGGCGCGCCCGTCGGTACGGCGTTGCGCCTCCTCGACGCCGACGGCGGCGTGCTGGCCAAGCTGCGGATCGGCACCGACTTCACCCCGTTCGAGGTATCGCTGCCGCCGTCGGCGAACGGTACCGAGCTCACCCTGGTCAGTGACGCGTTCTCGCCAGGCGCGGCGGACGTGCGCGAACTCGGCGTGGCGGTGAGCCGCCCCCGGGTCACCGATGGTGGCGAGGGGCCGATCGCCCGGCTCCCGCTGCGTTTCCCCTGGCTGCTGCGGGACCCGGCCGACCTCGGCTACCTCGACGGCTACGACGTGGTCATGGCCAACTCGCGGTTCACCCGCGGCTGGATCCGCCGGTTGTGGAAGCGCGACGCCGACCTGCTGTTCCCCCCCATCCAGGTGGAACGGTTGCATCCGGCGCCGCGGCGGGAGAAGGCCGTCGTCACCGTCGGCCGGTTCTTCGCCCCCGGCCTCGGCCACGCCAAGCGACAGCTGGAGATGGTGCAGTGGTTCGGCGACCTGTACCGTGCGGGCAACCTGCCCGACTGGACGATGCACGTCGTCGGCGGCTGTGAGGACTCTCAACTGCCCTACCTGGAACAGGTCCGGGCGGCCGGCGCGGGGCTGCCGGTGGAGATCCATCCCAATGCCCCGCGCGCCGAGGTCGAACGGCTGCTCTCGACCAGCTCGGTGTTCTGGTCGGCCACCGGGTACGGCGAGGACGATGACCGGCGTCCCTGGACGGCGGAGCACTTCGGGATGACCACCGTCGAGGCGATGGCCGGGGGCTGCGTTCCCGTCGTCATCGACCGGGCCGRCCAGCGAGAGATCGTCCGGCACGGAATCGACGGCTACCGATGGACCGGCCCGGAGCAGGTTGCCTCCTTCACTCGCCGGCTCGCCGCCGAGGACGGTCTACGCGGTCGGCTCGCCGCCGCGGCGATCGAACGCGCCCAGACCTTCTCCGATGCGGCGTTCGCGCGGCAATGGCGGGAGATCGCCATCCGGCACGGGTTGTACGAGCGGTGAACCGGCGGGGCGTGGCACTCCCGGAAAGGAGGGGATGATTCCGGCATGAGGGTCGTGCTGGACGGCACGCCGTTGCTCGGGCAACGCACCGGGGTCGGCCGCTACACCGAGCATCTGCTGACCGGGCTCGCCCGGCTCGCCACCGAGCCCGGGCGGGAAGCCGGGGCCGGGTGGGAACTCGCGGCGACGGCGTTCACCTGGCGCGGGCTGGACGAGCTGCCGGGCGCGCTGCCGGCCGGGGTGCGAACGGCGGCCCGGCGGGCACCGGCCCGGCTGTTGCAGGATGCCTGGGCCCGCTCGGAGTACCCGCCCGTCGAGTGGCTCACCGGCCCCGCCGACGTCGTGCACGCGACGAACTTCGTCCTTCCACCGCTGCGCCGGGCCCGCGGTGTGCTGACCATCCATGACCTGTCCTACCTGCGTACCCCGGACACGGTGACGGCGGCGTCCGCCCGCTACAGCGATCTGGTCCCCCGCGGCCTGCGCCGGGCGTCCGCCGTGCTGACGCCCAGCCGCGCGGTGGCCGACGAGGTGGTGACGGCCTACCGGCTCGACCCCGCGCTGGTGACCCCGACGCCGCTCGGCGTCGACGACGCCTGGTTCACCACGGCGAAGCCGAGCCTCGCCTGGCGCAGGGCCCGTGGCCTGCCCGAGCGGTACCTGCTGTTCGTCGGTTCGGTGGAGCCCCGCAAGAACCTCCCGGCGCTGCTGGAGGCGGTCCGCCGGCTGCACGCGGCGAAAATCGACGCTCCGCCGTTGGTGCTCGTCGGGCCTCCGGGGTGGGGACCGGCACTGGACCTGGCGAACCTGCCGTCCGACGCCGTCGTCGTCGCCGGTTATCTCGACAGCGAGGCACTGCGGATGACCGTCGCCGGAGCGAGCGTGCTGTGCTTCCCGTCCCGGTACGAGGGCTTCGGGCTACCCCCCCTGGAGGCGCTCGCCGCCGGGACTCCGGTGGTCGCCGCCGACATCCCGACCGTGCGGGAGGTCACCGCCGCTCTCGTCGACGTCGCCGCCCCCGCCTGCCGGTCCCCTGAGCAGACCCCTGGCCAGGCCCCCGGGCTGACCATCACCCGCTCCACCAGTCCGGTGCGGCTCGTTCGGCAGACCGACCGCGACTCGTTCGCCGACGACCTCGCCGAAGCGATCCTGGAGCTGCTCGACTCCCCCGGCGACACCGACGCCGGCCGGGCGCACGCCCGCACGTTCACCTGGCGGCGCACCGCGCAGCTCACCGCGGCCGTCTACCGCCGGGTCAGCGAGCTTCCATAACGCGACGACGAGCAGGACACCGCCGAGAACGGCCCATCCCGCCAGGCACGACAGCCCGAGGTCGGGCGGGCCCGGGGCCGTCTGGTCCCAGGCGGTCCGCAGCCGGTCCAGGTTCGCCAGCGGGGCGAGCGCGGGCCGCTTGAATGCCAGGTCACGGATGAGCATGACCACGGTGAGCGCCGCCAGCGCGGCGACGACCGCGACCGTCGGCAGGCCGCGACGGCCCAGCGGCAGCGATCCGCAGCAGGCCGCGACGACAAGGGCGAGGATCGGCAGTATCGGCAGCAGGTACCGGGTGAACGGCGCGCCTCCGACGGCGACGTAGCCCACCAGGGTGGCGACGACGAGCAGGCAGTGCAGGGTGAGCAGAAGGCCGATGACGACGCTGCCGGCCAGCCGACCTCCCGGTGGATCCGCCTCGGGATGCCCGTCGTCCGCCCCGTCGTCCGCCGGCCGGGTATCGGTGGTATCCGCGATCCGAGTGCCCGGCCGCGCAACGGTCCGCAGCCGGGCGCCCAGGACCCGAATCCCCGCCGCGACCAGACCCGCACCGGTCACGACCGCGACCCCGACGGCGATCGTCCGGGCGTGACCGGTCAGCAGGACGGAACGTCCGAAGAACCCGCGGTAGATGTGCCACCAGAAGTCGCTGTCGCGTGACACCTGCCAGGCCGACGTCCGCCCATCGCGGATCGGGAACATCTCGGCGACCCGGCCCGAGGCGGTGGGATCGCCGTACCGGCGCACGTTACGCAGGTAGAACCAGCCGGTCGCGGCGAAGGTCAGCGCGACGAGCACGACCGCGGCCGTCAGGCCACGCCCGGCTCGCCGCAGCGCGCCACCGGACGTCCACATCGAGACGGCGACAGCGAGAGCCGGGACGACCACCGCGACGGCCAGCGCGCCGCTGGCCCGGCTCGCCGCCGCCGCCGGGCCGAGCACCGCCAGTGCCGCCAAGGTCCGCGGCCCCGGTCCCCGGCGGATGATCGCAACGGTCACCGCGAGCAGGCCGGTGATGGTCGCCACCGCCAGGGTGTCGTTGTAGACCTGGCCGGAGATGAGGACGAACATGCCGACCACGCCGACAATCGCCGCCGCGCCGACCGCGACACCGGGCCGCCCCGGCAGCACACCGCGGACCAGCGCCGCAGTCGCGATCACCGCGGTAATCCCAAACGCCACGTTGAGAAGGCGGGCGGCCCGGAAACCGGCCAGCGGATGATCCAGCGCGACGCCCGTCCGGAGCGGGACGRCCTCGACCGCGTAGAACAGTGGTGGATGGTTCGCGGTGTAGGTGAGGTCGACGTTCGCCAGTGGTCGGCCGAGGCGCACCCCACAGAGCCGATCGACGTGGGAGGCCACCGCGGCCCGCGCCTGCGGCGGCGGCACCACGCAGTCGGCGGGCAGTCCCGGCATGCTCGGGATGCGGGAGTGCACGGGCGAGTCGAGCACGGGCAACKAGCCGTCGGCGACGTCGAACGCGTAGGCGGTGTGCTGTGCCTCGTCGGCCGAGGTGAAGGGAGGCACGACCGCGGCGACGAGCACGCCGAGCGCGGAGAAAACCATGCCGGCCGCGACCACCCCGATCACAAGCCAGCGCCGCCCCGGATCCGCCACCCGCCAAGCCTCCGGCGCCGCACCGGTCCCAGGCACCCGCGTGGAGGTCTCGACCGCCTGCCACGCATCCCCGCCAGGCACGTCGGCAACCCTCTCCGCCTCGGCCGGGTAGTGTCGCCCCGACTACCACGCCGCAACGCCGGTCAGCCCATCGAACATCAGCGACGATCGTTTGGCGGATACGACGGTATCGTCCGCTTGGCGTCAGCTGTCCGGCGGGCTGTTATCCGGCGGTCGGCGCTGTCCGGCGGTCCGGCTTTGGAGCGCGGCAACTAAGCCGGCCGCGCCCAGGACCGCGGCCGATCCGATCGGCCCGATGACCGCGGCGAGGTAGCGGTAGTCGAATCCGGAGGTCAGCGCGGACAGCACGAGGGTCGACAGGCCGGCCCCGGCGGCCAGCCAGAACAGCCGCCCGAGCCCCGGCCACGCCGCCGTCACCCCACTCCTGCGTACCCGGCGAACGGCCTCGAGCAGTACTGCCGCGAGACCCGCCAGCAGACCCAGGCCGACAAGCGGCATCGGAGCGTAGGCCAGGCGAGAGTAGCCGGCCAGCCAGCCCGCCGTGGGGTTGYGCACCTCGGTCGCGACGAAATAGCCGTCGTCGGCATGCGGATCGTCCGGGGTCAGCACGTTGGTCACGCCGGACGGCAGTTCCCAGGTGTCCGCCCGCGAGGTYTTCGTCGTCTCATGCCGGACCGGGGAGAGATAGCCGACGAGGTACCGGGCCGACGTCGTCACCAGCATCCACGGCTGGTGACGCACGACCTCGTCCGCGAACTCGGCCGCGAGGTCCTCCCGCCCCGGTGGGATGTGCCGGTGCCCCTGACGCAGAGGGGAGCCGGCCGGCCACAGGTAGCGAACCGGCGAACCACGCTCGTCGACCGGCCGTGGGTCGCACAGGGTGCGCAGGTCCGCTCGTGACAGCGCGGAACAATCCGCGAACGGCGCCACCCGCCCGTACAGGAAGAACCCGGAGTGCGCGGAGACGGYGAAGCCCCCTCCCGCCGAGGCGCTCCACCCGGAGTAGGCCAGGATCGGCGCGGCGGCGGCCAGCACGAAGGCGAGGACGGGTCGGRCCGCCCGAGGAGCGGCAACCGACCCGGCCCGGGAAGTCGCGCGCCGCCGGTCGGCCACCACGGTGCCGAGCAGGACGACCAGGCCGACCGCCAGCGGGCCGTAGCCCACTGTCCGCACGCACAGGCCTGCGCCGAGCAGCAGGCCGGCGGCGGCGCAGGCAACGGGCCGAGGGCGTCCCGGTAACGCGAGCAACGCCACGCCGACCGAGACGAGCACCCCGAACAGGCTGTCGGCGAGGACGAACTGGCCGAGGTCCAGCACCCACGGGGAGAGCAGCGCGGGGGTGGCGGCGAGGGCGGCGAGCCACGGCCGGCGGACGACCCGCAGCGCCACCGCATAGAGCGCCACCGCCGCGCCCAGCGTGAGCAGGTGCTGGACGACGACGACCCGCGTCAGGTGGGCCTGGCCGTCGAGGATCCGCAGGAACATCGGGTAGCCCGACGGCCGCCAGTCGCCCGGCCAAATGTCCCGCCACGCCTGGTCGAGGTAGGCCGCCGAATCCCCGAGGTACATCAGCGCGGGCGGGTAGGTGAYGATCACCAGGACCCGAGCGGCGATCCCGGCGGCGACCAGCAGCAGAAAGACCGCGTGCCGACGGGGCGTCCCGCGCAGACGCCGACGCGCGGTCGAAATCGCGGCTACTTGAGGACCTCCGCGGTCTCATCCGCCTTCGCCGAGCCCGGCGCCGCGGGCCGCGGGCCGCCGACGGTGTTTCCCAGGCGGATCTCGGGCAGCAACCAGGCCAGCGCGAAGGCGCACAGACCGATCGGCACCGCCACCAGGAAGACGGTCTGCATCGCGTCCGAGAACGCCTGGACGAATCCGTCCCGGATCGTCGGGGGCAGCCTGTGGAGCACCTGGGGGCTGAGGTTGGAACCGGAGGCGGACAGACCGGATGGCAACGGGATGCCCGCAAACCGCTCGGCGAGGTTACCCCTGAGCTGGTTCGCRAAGATCGCGCCGAACACGGCGGTACCGAACGACCCGCCGATGGACCGGAAGAAGGTCGCACCCGAGGTGGCCACGCCCATCTGCCGGTAGTCGACGGCATTCTGCACGGCCATGACCAGGACCTGCAGGACCGCGYCGATCCCGACCCCGAGGACGAACATGGACAACGTGAGCTGCAGCGTGGAGATGTCGGGACTGATGAACGACAGCAGGAACAGGCCGATCGACATCATCGCGGTACCGACGACCGGGAAGATCTTGTAACGGCCCCACCGGCTGATGAGCCGRCCGGAGATGATCGAGCTGAGCAGCAGCCCACCCATCACCGGCAGCATCTGCAGGCCGGAGTCCGTCGGGTCGACTCCCTTCACCACCTGGAGGAACAGCGGCAGGAAGACGATCGCGCCGAACATCGCGAAGCCGACGACGAAGCCGACCGCGCCGGCCACCGAGAACACCCGGACCCGGAACAGCGTCAGCGGCAGCACGGGTTCGACCGCCACTCGTTCGACGAACACGAACCCGACGAGGAGCACGACTCCCGCGACGCCCATCCCGATGATCTCCGGTGATCCCCAGGCGTAGGTGGTGCCGCCCAGGCTGGTCAGCAACACGAGGCTGGTCGTTGCCATGGCCAGGAGCACGGTGCCGAGGTAGTCGATGACGTGCCTGATGCGGTTCCTCGTCGCCGGGAGCGCCAACGCCGTCACCACCAGGGCGACCGCGCCCACCGGCAGGTTCACGTAGAAGACCCAGCGCCAGGAGAGATGGTCGACGAACAGGCCGCCGAGCAGCGGACCGACCACCGACGACACACCGAACGTCGCGCCGAACAGCCCCTGGTAACGGCCTCGATCGCGCGGCGGAACGAGATCACTGATGATCGTCATCGCACTGATGATCAACCCGCCGCCGCCGAGCCCTTGGATGGCACGGAAGGCGATCAGCTGCCCCATCGACGTACTGGCACCGGCGATCATCGAGCCCACCAGGAAGATGACGATCGCCACCTGGAACAGGATCTTGCGGCCGTACAGATCACCGAGCTTGCCCCAGACCGGTGTGGACACCGTGGAGGCCAGCAGGTAGGCAGTCACCACCCAGGAGAGATGGGTGGCGCCGCCGAGATCCCCGACGATCGTCGGCAGTGCCGTCGACACGATCGTCTGATCCAGCGAGGCCAGCAGGATTCCGAGGAGCAGCGCTCCCATGATCAGCCAGAGCCGGCGCTGGTCGGAGACCGGCGAGGGGATCACGGCGCCGCCGCGGGGCGCCGGAGACGTGCCGGCGCCGGTTCTGGCGGACTCGACGGAGTCCACGGAGTCCACGGAGTCCACGGAGTCCACGGGCTCGGCGGACTCCGCTGATCGAGCCTGCGTCATGACCGGCTCCCTTCATGGTCGTCGCTGACGTCGACGTGCTCGGTCGATCTCATTCGGGTCGCTGTCCTCGTTGTTCTCGTTCCCGGTGCTCCCGGTGCTCCCGGTGCTCCCGGTGCTCCCGGTGCTCCCGGTGGGACGACATGATCGGCGCGTTCGGGGTGCCCACCACGTCGAATCCGTCCGACCCGCCGGACTCGGGTGGGGCGCCGGACCCGCCCAAGGTGCCCAAGGTGCCGGAGGGGCCGGAGGGGCCGGAGGGGCCGGGCGGAGCCAGGCCGCGGGCCRGGATGTCGAAGGCGCGGCCGAGAGTGTCGGGCAACGAAGCGTCATCCGGGGACTCCTGCCACCGCACGGTCAGGGTCCGCACGACGGCCAACGTCGTCGCGACCAGCACGACGGGGTAGGGGTCACGATCGGGATCGAGCCCGCAACGCCGGCCGATCGCCTCGGCGAGAGCACGTTCGTAGGAACTCCAACTGGCCGCGTAGGCCATGGTCAGATGAGGATGGGCACGGATGATCGCGAGCCGGACGCGCCACAGCTCGACCTGATCGGGTGCGACGAGGGCGGCCCGGTCCAGCATGACCGCCCGCAACGCCGCCAGCGGCTCCTCCTCGGGAGGACGCTCCGCCAGCGCCGTGCTGATCTCGGTGATGTCCTCGGGATCGATGCCGGCGATCGCGTCGTCCTTCGTCGGGAAGTAGTTGAAGAACGTCCGGGTGGAAACCTCGGCCGCGGCGGCGATCTCGTCGACCGAAACGTTCTCCAGACCACGCTCCGCGACAAGCCGGATGGCCGCGGCCCGCAGGGCCCGGCGGGTCTGCCGCTTCTTGCGCTCCCGCAGCCCCGGCCCGGACGACCTCCCGGGCTCGCCAGCCCGACCCGGGACGGTCGCCGCGGGTGCCGCCGTCGGATCCTTCCCCGTCACCGCTTCCCCGATCTCGATCCGCTCCCTCGATATCCTCTTTCTCGATAACTTTGCAGCACGCGCACTTATTCTCATCGTGCAAAATTCTACTGTGACAGTCAACACGATCGGCGCCCACCGGGAACCGTCGCCGAAGGGCCAGGTAGATCGGGCCAGGTAGATCGGGAAGACGGGGCCGGGCGGGGACCGGACATCAGGCGAGAGTCAGGCGCGCCCCCGCCCACGGCCGGGGTGCGGTGGGTCGACGCTGGCCGGTCGCGCAACGATCGACAGAAAGATCGGTACCCGGCAGAACGATCAGCCGCGCAGCGCGTCGCCCGCCGCGGCGAAGGCCGCGGACAGCGCGGCGTCCCAGGCCCGCGGAGGAGTGAGTCCCGCGTCCACCCATGACCGCCCGGAGAGCACCGCGTAGGCCGGGCGCCGGGCCGGACGGGGAAATGCCTCCGTCGTCGTCGGCGTCACCTTGGCCGGGTCCTGGCCCAGAGCGGCGACAATCTCGCGGGCGAAGCCGAACCACGTGGTCTCGCCGGCGTTCGTGCAGTGGTAGACGCCGGTCGGTGYCGTCGARGAAGCGAGTTCGAGCAGCCCCGACGCGAGATCGGCCGACCAGGTCGGCGAGCCCACCTGATCGTCCACAACGGACAGCGTGTCCCGCTCACGGGCCAGGCGTGAGATCGTCTTCACGAAGTTGCTGCCGGTCCGGCCATAGACCCATGCGGTGCGCACCACATACGAGGCATCGGGCAGCAGGGCTCGGACAGCCTCCTCCCCGGCCAGTTTCGTCCGGCCGTACGCCGAGACGGGACCGGTAGGATCGTTGACCTCGTAGGGCTTGGCGGCCCGCCCGTCGAAGACGTAGTCAGTCGAAATATGGATCAGGGTCGCGCCGACCTCGGCGCAGGCCGCGGCGAGGTGCGCCGGCCCCGTGGCGTTGACCGCATAGGCGCCGGCCTCGTCCGACTCCGCCGCGTCGACGTTTGTCCAGGCCGCCGTGTTGAAGACGACCAGCCCACCCTGGATCTTCGCAGGACGCGCCTGGTCGCGCAGGACGGCGCGCACCCGGGCCGGATCGGTGATGTCGAATTCCGCCCGAGTCAGACCGGCCCAGCCGGACACCGGGGAGCCCGGTTCCGCGGCTCGGGCCTCGAGCAGCCGGCAGAGGTCGGCCCCGAGCTGACCGGCGGCACCGGTCACGAGAAAACGCACCTTCCGAGTGTCGCAGACACCGTGACCCGCCCRGTTCAGGATCCRCCCAGGATCAGCCCGTGTCGAGAAGAGTGCGACAGACAGGCAACGGTTACCCCACGCCGAGCTCGTCCAACCTCTCACATCGGTCGTCTACGCTGGCGTCAACCATGGATGCCCCAGAGCCGTCGATCATCGACTGCATCTACACCACCGGTTCCACGCCCGATCCCGCGGCGGAGACCAGGCCRGCAGGGACGAGGCCGGCAGGGACGAGGCCAGCCGCCGAGGCGGTGTCGATGCCCGGTCCGCGGCGCGTGCCGGTGTTATTGCTCCTCATCACGGCGGTTCACCTCGGCCTGCTGCTCAGCTACGCGTTCGTGTATCCGACCTGGACGGGATACGACGAGGCTCAGCACGTGGACATGGTCTACGGCCTGCAGCACGGAGTCGGCTGGCCCGCACCAGGCAAAAAGATCATCTCGACGGGTGTAGCCGCGACCTCTGACGACTTCGACCGCGGCCGCTTCCAGGACATGTTCCAGGCCGGTGGGAAACGGCGGGGCTCCCCGTCCTTCGCCGAGATCGATCCGACGCCACGCGGCCAGCRCCAGTCGTTCGACGCCCTCGGCGGGGTTGCCCCCGTCGGCGACGGCCGTCTCTCCAACCAGATGGTGCAGCATCCACCGTTGATCTACGTGGTCGGCGCCAGGCTGCTCGACGCCCTGYCGGGCTCCAAGCACTGGGCCTATGACCAGCAGGTCTTCGTCCTGCGTCTGTTGAACATCCTGGTGGTCGCGCCGCTGCCCCTGCTGGCATGGCTGGCGGCACGCCGCTTCGGACTGGATCAACCATCGGCCCTCGCCGCGGCGACCCTGCCACTCGCCGTGCCCGGGTTCACCAGGGTCGGTGCCACCTTCAACAATGACGGCCTCCTGATGCTCGCCACCGGCGGGCTGACCGTCACTCTCGTGGGTGTGCTGCGCGGCGACATGCGTCGCCGCACCGCCGCCCGGGCCGGGATCTGGTTGGGAATCGCCCTGCTGACCAAGGCGTTCGCGCTGGCCCTGCCGGCCATGATCGTCGCCGCCTATCTGGTCGGCTGGTGGCGCCTGCGGCGTGCGGGGCGGCAGGCACCGGAACGGTCCGCGTATCCGGCCGGCCGGCTTTTCGCGTCGCGTCGCGCGATCGGCTCCCTGCCATGGACGCCGGCCACGCTGGCGGTCGGCCTCGGGCTCGCCCTGGGAGGTTGGTGGTGGATCAGGAACTACGTCCTGTACGACTCCGTCCAGCCGAACGGGTGGGCGACGAACCCGCCGCGGCGGGAACCACTGCTGCTTCCGGACTCCTTCCTCACCTGGTTCTGGTACTTCTTCCGGACTATGATCAGCCGCTTCTGGGGCGGGCTTGGCCTGTTCGAGCCGCCCCAGCTCTCCCCGGTCGCCATCGTCGTGGCGACCGGGGCGGTTGTCGGACTGTGCGCGGCCGCGCTGGCCGCCGGACCCCGCCGCGCCGCGCGGCCGGACCGGCTGGCGAGTACCGCCGGGCCGGCGGTACTGCTGCTCCCGGTCGCCTTCGCCTATCTGATGGTCGGGCAGCGCAGCTGGGCGGAGTACCAGCAGTACACCCGCGGCATCGCCGTCCAGGGCCGGTATCTCTACCTGGGGCTGGTCGGTCTGGGGGTGGTGTTCGCTCTGGGCCTGCGCGCGGCGCTGCGCGGCCGGGAGCGACTGGCACCCGCCGTCACGCTGGTCGGCGCGCTGCTGATGCAGGGTCTGGGGCTGCTGGCGGTCTGTTCGTACTACTGGTTGCCGCGCCAGGTGTCCTTCACCCCGGCCCGCGTTCCCGAGATCGTCGCGGGGGCCGGYCGCTGGGCGCCGTTCCCGATCGGCGTCACGATCACGGTCTTCGCGCTGTCGGCGGTGCTCGTCGTTCTCTGCCTCGCCGTCGCGGTGCGGGCGGGCGGAGCCAGGGGCACGCGGGAGGCCGCGATCACGGGTCCGGGATCGGGTCCGGGATCGGGATCGGGCGGTCACCGGCCGACGCCCGCCCCACGAAGTCCGTCACGGATGCGCAAGGGACATCCGCTCCGGGCAGGCCTCAGGTCCCCGTCGTAGCCACCGAGACGCGGGAGTGGTCGCCCAGCATGAGCCGATGCGCCCTGGGCAGGGCCGCGGAGGGGACGACCTCGACATCCCGGCCGATCAGCGAGTCCTCGATCCGCCCGATCCCACGGATCGTCGCCCGCTCCAGCACAATCGAGTACTCGATCTCGGTCCGTTCGATGACGCAGGAGTGAAAGATCGAGGTGAACGGGCCGACATAGGTATCGACGAGGGTGGTGTCCCGGCCGATGATGGCCGGCCCGCGCACGGTGGACCGGACCAGCGAGGCGCCCTCCTCGATCACCACACGGCCAACGATCGTGCTGTGCTCGTCAACGCTGCCACGGATCGCCGGCTCGATCGACTCGAGGAGATGGCGGTTCGTCTCGAGCATGTCGTCGAGTCGGCCGGTGTCCTTCCAGTAACCCTCGACCAGGTGGGAGGCGACCTCGTATCCGCCGTCGACGAGCCACTGGATCGCCTCGGTGATCTCCAGCTCCGGCGAGGAGATGGCGGTTCGTCTCGAGCATGTCGTCGAGTCGGCCGGTGTCCTTCCAGTAACCCTCGACCAGGTKGGAGGCGACCTCGTATCCGCCGTCGACGAGCCACTGGATCGCCTCGGTGATCTCCAGCTCGCCGCGGGCCGACGGTTTGATCGCCCCCACGGCGTCGTGGATGGGGGTGCCGAACATGTAGACGCCGACGAGCGCCAGGTCACTCGGCGGAACGAGCGGCTTCTCGACCAGTCGAATGATCTGCCGATCCGCACCGAGCTCGGCGACACCGAAGGCGGAGGGGTTGTCGACCCTGGTCAGCAGGATCAGGGCGTCCGGAGTGGTCCGTCGGAATTCCTCGACCAGGCTGGAGATCCCACCGATAATCAGGTTGTCGCCGAGGTACATGACGAACGGTTCATCGACGAGGAAGTCGCGGGCGATGAGCACGGCATGTGCCAGTCCGAGCGGCGCGTCCTGGCGGATGTAGGTGACCTGGATCCCGAATGCCGAGCCGTCACCTACCGCCGCCTGGATCTCGCCGGCCGTCTCCCCCACGATGATCCCGACATCGGTGATACCGGCGTCACGGATGGCCTCCAGGCCGTAGAAAAGCACCGGCTTGTTCGCCACTGGAACAAGCTGTTTGRCCGAGGTGTGGGTGATCGGCCGCAGACGGGTTCCCGAACCACCAGCAAGGACGAGGGCCTTCATGATCCGAAACCCTATCGTGCCGCTTTGAGCTGACAGAAAGTAACCGCCGATGTGATTCCTATCACATGACGGCTCGATCCATCTTTGCCCGCCCGTCACCGTGAACACCCACATGTGCAACGGGTATTTCCAGGCGCACCGGGCCGGCGACAGGCACACCCCGCCCAATACGGGTACGTTGGGTAGTCGCAGGGTTCGGGGCGGCCAGTCGGCGGGAAACCTTACCGCGCATCTGATCGTTCCAGACTCAGCAGACATCTCGGGCCGCCTGGGAGGGGGACACGGTGACCGACGCGCCGCCGCGTCTGTCCGCGGGGTCCCAGGGCCCGCCCCCGCGGCGACGAAATCGTCTGAATCCGACCGCCCGTGCGTATCGAGGCCCGTCTCCGACCCGGGACGACCACCAGGCACGCGACGACCACCAGGCACGCGACGACCACCAGGCACGCGACGACGAACACGACACTCGCCGGGAGCGGTCTCTGACGTCCCGCCTGCTCACGGTAGTCGCAGCGATGCTCGCCGCCGTGGTACTCCTTGCCGCGGTGGGCGGCTGGACCGCCTACGAGTATTTTGACGCCCAGATCAACCGGATCCGCCTCGGGCTCGGCGGGGACCGGCCGGCGGAGGCCGCGGAGGGCACCCGGAACTTCCTGCTGGTCGGATCGGACAGCAGGGCGGGCACCGGCGGCGAGTACGAGAGCCAGGGAGCGGTGACCGACGAACGGTCGGACACGACGATGCTGGCCCACCTCGACGTGGACGGGACCACGACGATGGTCTCCTTTCCGAGGGACACCCTCGTGCGCATTCCGGGGCACGGCCTCGGCAAGCTGAACTCGGCGATCACCCTCGGCGGTCCCAGTCTCCTGATCAGAACGATCGAGAATCTCACCGACATCAAGATCGACCACTACGTCTCGGTCGATCTGGCCGGTTTCAAGGAGATGACCGACGCCATCGGCGGTGTCACCGTCTGCGTAAAACCGCTACCAAACGGCGGAAAGTCCAATCTGTACGATCCGTGGTCACAGTGGCGGGGCACGGTAGGCAAGAATTATCTCAACGGAGAGCAGGCACTCGCCTTCGTCCGCCAACGCCACGGCCTACCCGACAACGATTTTGATCGCATCCGCCGTCAGCAGCAGTTCATCGGCGCCGTCTTCACCCAGGCAACCACGACCGGGGTGCTCGCCAACCCGGTCAGGCTGGAGAACCTGCTCCAGGCCGCGACCAGGGCGCTCACCGTCGATGACGGCACCAGCATGAACGACATGCGCGCGCTCGCGACACGGCTGCGCGGGATGTCCGCCGATCAGATCCGGTTCGAGACGATCCCCGTACACACCCCGACGCCGGCCGAGGGCGGCAACGCCGTGGGGGAGCTGCCGAGGTTCGGCTCCGTGCAGCTTTACGACCCCGAGACGCTGGAGAAGTTCCTCGCTCCGCTGCGCGGGCGGGCCCGTGACACGCGGGAGTCCTCCGTTACCCCGGCACCGACTCCGACGGTCGACCCGGCGCAGGTGCTGATCGACGTCTACAACGGCGCCGGAGTGGGGGGCCTCGCCGCCAAGGCCGCCGGGGCGCTGCGGCAGGCCGGTTTCCGGGTCGGCCCGCCGCAGACGTGGCAGGCCGGCGTGGTGGAGACGACGCAGGTGCGCTACCGCCCAAGCGAACAGGCCGCCGCCCATGCCGTGCAGGCCGACGTGCCCGGCAGCCGGTTGCGCGCGGACGCCTCCGTCCCCGCCGGCCACATCGCCCTCGTCCTGGGCACGTCCTACAACGGGGTGAACCCGAGTCCAGCGGCCGGGGGCGCCGGATCGACCGGTGGTACCGGCACAGCCGCCGGGGCGACCGGCGGGTCCGCTACGGCGGACCCGCCTCCCGCCTCACCGTCAACGGCCGCGGATCTCACCTCGGGGTGCACGTACTAACCGCTCGCCGTCTGACTCACCGCCGGCTGACTGATCGTTCACCCGACCGTCCGATCACATTCCGCGCCGTCCGCACTACGGCCGGAGACGAGATCAACCCCGCCGCGAACATCCGTGCTTGTCATGGCAACGTCTTGGCCGTCCGGAACGTCCAGTTAGACGGACACGGCTGCCACATCACGACCACGACGGCCGCGGCATGYGTTCCGGCGGGGGTTCTCCCGCCCCGGCCGCCTGAACGAGGAGGGCTTTCGACTCAGGTGAGCCCCGATACCATGCGCCCGCCGGCCCTGCCGTCCGCGTTGGACCCACGTGGGCCCCGTCGCCACCGCTCCCCGCTGCGACGGCTGTCCGTTGGAGCCGTCGCTCTGCTGTCCGTGCTGGTTCTCGGTCTGAGCACCATCGGGTGGGCCGCCTACCGACAGTTCGACAAGGCCGTCACGCGCGTCGACTGGGACATCGAGGGTGCCCGCCCGGCGAGCGCGGACGGCGAGGAGAACGTCCTGCTGCTCGGCGACGACAGCCGKGAGGGCACCGGGGGTGAGTACGGCGTGGTGGACGGCGTCCGGTCCGACACCACCATCATCGCCCACTTCGGCAAGGACGGCTCGGCCACGTTACTGTCCTTCCCCCGGGACATRCTCGTCCCGGTGGTGCCGCGGGAGAAGGCCACCGCCCACGACGGCCGGTCGAAGCTCACCGAGGTGCTCGGGCTGGCGGACGTCCCCGGTCTCGTCACCACGCTGGAGTCCCTGACCGGCCTGAAGATCGACCATACCATCTCGATCAATCTCGCCGGTTTCAAGACGATGACCGACGCGGTGGGAGGCGTGAGCGTGTGYGTGACGCCCCTACCGAACGGCAGCACCCGCAACCTGCACGACTCGATGTCGGGATGGAGCGGACGGCTCGGCGAGAACCGTCTCAACGGTGATCAGGCGCTGGCCTTCGTCCGGACCCGTTACGCGCTCGGGGACGAACGCCTTCGCATTCTGCGCCAGCAGCAGTTCCTCTCCAAGCTGCTGGCGACAGCGACCAGCAGCGGAGTGCTCACCAACCCAGCYAAGATCACTTCACTGATCGGTGCGGTCGGCAGCGCGCTGCGGATCGACCAGGGTCTCGACCAGACCGCGATGCTCAAGCTCGCGAAGCGGGTCAGCGAGCTGGGTCCGGGAAGAATTCACTTCGTGACAGTCCCTACGCACATCGCGCTGCGCTCCGATGGCGCGGTTGACGACCTGGGTTCGATTCCCCCGCACGGGGCCGTACTCATCGTCGATCAGGCCGGCCTCGACCAGGTCCTCGCTCCGCTGCTGCCCGCGGGCACCAAGCCTCCCGCACAGCGAACTCTCGACCMCGCCCAGGTCTCGATCGCCGCCGTCCGCAACGCCTCGGGACGTGCCRGACTCGCCACCGGCACGGTCGACGGACTGCGGGCACGCGGCTTCACTGGGCCGATGACCGCCGCGACATCGACCCGCCAGACTCTGACCGAGGTACGCCATCCCCCGGGCCAGGAGGCTGCGGCACGCACCCTGGCGGCGACGATCCCCGGCAGCCGGATCGTCGCGGACGCCGGCCGCTCCGGGGCCGGCCTCGTCCTCGTCCTCGGATCCACCTTCACCGGCCTGCCCAGCTCCGGCCTGCCCAGCGGTGGGCTGCCGGGCGCGGCGGCAACCGTCGGCACGAGGATCTCGACGACCTCGACCGCCGCCGGTGGTGACACCCGGGCGACCACGATCGGCGGCACCGCGACGCCGACCCCGGCGGCCGGCGGGGCCGGCGTCGGCGGCACCACAGGCACCGCGGCCGCTCCGGTCGGTCCCGTTCCCTCCGACCCCTCGTGCACGCCATGAGCGCCTCCGTGCCGCGGCTGGTCGCCGCACGGACRCTGCTTGGCCCGGCCGCGGACGCCGACGCCGCACCCGCGGCGGGGGTTCGCGGCATCGCGTCCGTCCTCGCGCACCGGCTGGCCACCGATCCCGCCCGCCCGCTGGTCACCTTCTACGACGACGCGACCGGCGAACGCGTGGAATTCTCGGCGACCACCTTCGACAACTGGGTGGCGAAGACCGCGAACATGCTGGTCGACACGCTCGGCCTCGGCATCGGTGACCGGGTCGGCGTCCACCTGCCGACGCACTGGCTCAGTTCGGTCATCCTGCTCGCCACCTGGTCGGCCGGGATGGACGCGGTCCTCGTCCGGGACGCAGCCGGCGAGCAGGACGGCGGGGACGCCGAGAAGGCCGGCGGGGAGCTCCCGGTCGCGACCCCCCTCGACGCGCTGTTCGTGGCCGAGGACCGGCTCGACGAGGCATTCGGCCTGATGGTGGACGAGATCGTGGCCCTGTCACTGCGCCCGCTGGGTGGTCGGATGCGCAGGCCCGTCGCCGGGGTTCTCGACTACGCCGCGGAGGTGCCCCCGCACGGCGATCGGTTCGCCGCCCCGGCAGCGCCGCCTGGGCAGGCCGCGCTGCTGCGCGCGGGTACCGCGATCGCGGGGGCGTGGGGCCTGGGACCCGCGGACCGGGTGCTGTTCACCGCGCCGCTCGCCACGACCGAGGGCCTGGTCGGTTCGCTGCTTGCTCCCCTGGTCGCAGGCTCGTCGATCGTGCTGTGCCGGCATCTCGACAGCGCCGCGCTCCCGCGGCGCATCGAGACGGAGAAAATCACCGCCGTCGGCCGATCAGTCCTGCGGCACGCGCCCAGCCCACTGCCCGCGGGGGTCCGGTCGCTGCCGCTCCCCCGCCTCGGGTGAAACCCGTACGACCCCCGTATCGGGCCGCGGCCGGGGAATGACCATACCCGACATCCGGGCGGCTCACAGACGGCGTGACCATCGAACGGCGCGACGGCCAACGAGAATTGGGGCAGCGCGGCGGCCGTCTTTACCACGTGCAGCGGAGGTCACTCAGACGTGAGCACGTCACCGGTTCTTCACCTCAGCGTCATCGGCACCGGCTATCTGGGCGCGACACATGCCGTGTGCATGGCGGAACTGGGTTTCGAGGTCATCGGTGTCGATATCGACGCGACCAGGACGCAGCGGCTCGCCGCGGGTGAGGTGCCCTTCTTCGAGCCCGGTCTGGAAGGGCTACTCCGCAAGAACCTGGAGGCGGGACGGCTGACCTTCTCGAGTTCGCTCGCCGAGGCGGTTGACCGGGCCGAGGTGCATTTCATCTGCGTGGGAACACCGCAACGGCCCGATTCCGGCGCGACGGACCTGCGCCACGTCGAGGCGGCGACGAATGGTCTGATCGCGGCCGGGCTGCGGCCCGGGACGCTGGTGGTGGGCAAGTCGACGGTTCCCACGGGCACCGCGGCCCGGCTGGCCGGACGACTTGCCGCCGGCGCCCCGGGCGCGGAACTTGCGTGGAATCCCGAGTTCCTCCGGGAGGGGTCCGCCGTCGACGACACCCTGCGGCCGGACCGCCTGGTCTTCGGGGTCGTCCCGGGTGGCACCGCCGAGGCACGGCTGCGGACGGTCTACGCCAGAACGATCAAAGAAGGCACACCCGTCATCGTCACCGACTTCGTCACGGCCGAAATCGTGAAGGTCGCCGCGAACRCCTTCCTCGCGACGAAAATCTCCTTCATCAACGCGATGGCCGAGATCTGCGACATGACCGGGGGGGACGTGACCGAACTCGCCGCCGCCCTGGCCCACGACCCCAGGATCGGGCCCCGGTTCCTCCAGGCCGGCATCGGCTTCGGCGGCGGCTGCCTACCCAAGGACATCCGTGCCTTCCAGGCCCGTGCGGACGAGCTGGGAGTCGGCTCCGCGCTGGCCTTCCTCACCGAGGTCGACGCCGTCAACACGCGGGCCCGGACGCGGACGGTGGCGCTGGCCACCAAGGCGCTGGGGGGCTCGCCGACGGGCCGGATGGTGGCGGTCCTCGGTGCCGCCTTCAAACCGAATTCCGATGACATCCGCGACTCGCCCGCCCTCGACGTGGCCACCGCGCTGCACCGCGCCGGCGGCCACGTGTCCGTCTACGACCCCGCGGCGATCCCGAACGCCCGCATTCACTATCCGTACCTGCACTACACCGACTCGGTGATACGGGCCGTGGCAGGCGCGGAGATCGTCCTGGTCCTGACGGAATGGAGTGAGTTCCGCGAGATCGACCCGGCCGCCCTACGGCCGCACGTCAGCAGACCCATCGTCATCGACGGACGGCACGTCCTGGATCCCGCGGTCTGGYGGGATGCCGGCTGGATCTACCACGCGCTCGGACGGCCACTCGCGTGACCCACCGACCGGACCGAGCAAGCTTGGTCCGACGACGATCCGACAATGCGGCCTATCCCCACGCCGCCGTGGACCGCTCTACGGCAGAACCTCGACCAGTGCCCCGGTCTCCACCTGGTAGACGAACCCGCGTACCGAGGTGGTGGACTGCAGGAACGGCGACGAACGCAGCACCCTGACGGACTTGCGCACGTCCTCCTCGACATCGGGAAAGGAATACACGGCCCATTCGGGACGAACGCCCGTCTTGCACTCCAACTGGTCCCGGAACCCGTCGTCGGTGATCCTTTCGAGACCACACCCGGTGTGATGCAAAAGAATGATCTCCGTCGTTCCCAGCACGTGCTGGCTCACGGCGAGCGAGCGGACCACATCCGGGGTGATGACACCACCGGCGTTGCGCAGGATGTGGGCGTCACCTTCGACAAGACCGAGCAAGGCCTCCACCTGGATCCGCACGTCCATACACGCAACCACCGCGACGCCCAGGCGCGGCCGCGCGCCGGGCAGGGCAGGTAGCCCGGCCTCCCGCCGCCGGGCGGGGTGACCTGCAGCGTAGCTCAGCAGGAGTTCG
This sequence comes from Frankia sp. CcI156, assembly GCF_001983015.1. NCBI lineage: Bacteria > Bacillati > Actinomycetota > Actinomycetes > Frankiales > Frankiaceae > Frankia > Frankia sp. CcI156. Next base: position 42,233 of record NZ_MOMD01000014.1, on the reverse strand, counting down.
GTCGCCGTGGCAGCGCCGCTCACCGGGCTCACCGTATCCGCGGGGCGCACGGTGTCCGCATGGACATCGTCTGCATGGACATCGGCAACGGGGTCGACAGCGGTGTGGTCATCGGTGTCCACGTGGTCATCGGTCCTTGACGTCGGCATCAACGGCTCGGCCAACGACTCGAGCGGATCATGATGATGCGTCCTTCCGATCAATGGTCCCCACTCTCCAACTGCCAGGATGCCGTCCATGGGCCCAGCTTCGCCAACGTTCCCGAGTTTTTGCCGAAGTTGTGCCACTCACGTTGCCCGCCGCACCGGATTGGTGGCATCACCTAGCGTAGAGATGGGAACAGCTACCYGGTGACTCCACCACGCGCCGGCGCGTTCACCGCTACGTCCGGCATCATGTCCGGTGAGCCGGCCTCGCCGCGGATGTCCACCACGCCACCGTCGACGGGGGTGGCACGGTGGGCGGCCGGGAGCAGCCGGTACTCTCTCTGGGTGGTAAATATCGATCGGGGTCGCCCGTGGTGAGACACCGACAGACCCGCTCACCGGTGCAGGTACTCGTCCACGAGATGGGCAAGTTCGGGCTGGTCGGCGGTGCGTGTTACGCCATCGACTTTCTCGTCTCCAACCTGTGCCACACGCTTCTCGGAATGGGTCCGCTCAGCGCGAAGACCGTCTCCACGGTGGTCGCCGCCACCTTTTCCTACATCGGGAACCGGCAATGGTCGTTCAACCATCGCGCCCGAACCGGTCTACGTCGCGAGTACACACTCTTCGTGATCCTGAATACGGTCGGGTTGCTGATCGCGCTCGGCTGCCTCGGGTTCGCACGCTATGTACTCGATCTCAAGGGCGTACTTGCGTTCAACCTGTTCGGTAACATCATCGGCACCGGGCTGGGCACCGTATTCCGGTTCTGGGCCTACAAGAAGTGGGTCTTCCTCCACCCGGACCACCCCAAGGCCGCCACGAGCTGCGGAGCCCGTCAGGACGGTCGTCGGCACATCCCGGAGCATGCGGGCCGGATCTGACCGCACCAGCGGCCACCGGCCCGACACCCCGGCCCGGCGCGCATTCCGCCACCTGCTCCGGCACCGGACCGGCCGTTTCAGGCGCACCGCGCATCGCCGCCACCCCGGACGCCCAACACGCCCGCCGACACGGCACGACAGCGGAACAGGACGTTCCGCCCTCTCACCGTCCCCGGCGGACAAGTCGGGAACAACCCAGTTCCGATACCGAACGGTTCCCGAACCTTCGCCGGTGGGCTACGCTCGGCGGGCCAGGCTGGCGCCGCGCGCCCACAGCCCTCCATCCAGCGAGACACATCGGCTACCGGGAACGCCGCGTGGAGCGCCGTCCAGTCCGCAGCAACCTGGAGGGTGTGTCGTGACCCCGTTCTCGCTCGCGTCGTCGCACCCCGGCGGCCGACCTCGCGACGAGAGCCGGGACCAGGCGATCCGCACCGCCACCCTGGACCTTCTGGCCGAGGTCGGATACGACGGTGTGACGATGGACCGGGTGGCCACCCGGGCGCGAGCCGGCAAGGCCACCATCTACCGGCGCTGGCCGTCAAAGCTCGCCCTGGTGATGGACGCGGTCAACGCCTTCACCGAGCAGCGGATGCCGGCACCCGACAACGGCTCCCTCCGCCTGGACATCCTTGAGTTCCTGACCTCGTTCCATGACGCGATCCGCGGYGATCGGGGACGGATCCTCGCGGAACTGATCTCGGAGATGCCGCGCAATCCCGGTCTGCGCGACGCCCTGCGCCGCGGCCTCTGGATGCAACGCCAGGCGAGCTCGGAAGCCATCATCGAACGCGGGATCGCCCGCGGCGAGGTCCGCCCGGACGTCGACCGCACGGTACTCATAGAACTCGGAACCGCCGTCATCCTCCAACGGGTGCTGCTGACCGGAGACCCGGTCGATCAGACGTTCCTGGAGATGATCGTCGACGACATCGTGATCCGTTACGCGGCCTGATCCGACACCTTGTCTCCAAGACGACCCGGGATCCCCCTCCGAACACAAAGCTCCTAACATCGAGCATCGAGCCCGACCTGGGCCGAACGGGGCGATCCGTCCCGCTCTAACACAGATGGACGGTTGCGAGAACCGCCCGGCACCACGGCGGGATCAGCAAGATCACGAGTGCGGGCAGGGGCCGCTCTTCGCGCAGCGCAGGAGGACGTCATGCAGTCACCGGGCCCAGGCCCCCAGGACCCGGACGCCCAGACCCAAGGGGTTGACGGCAACGCTGGTGGTTCCTATTCCGCCTCGCCGTACTCCGCGGGCTCGGCACCGTTCGGCGACGAAGACGAGACCCACCTGATCGGCGACAGCGCACCCGGCGTCAACCAGCCCGGCGGCTACCCGCCCACGGCACAGTACTCCCAGCACCAGCACCCCCAGCACCAGCACCCCCAGCACCAGTACGCACAGAATCCGTACGCACAGCACCAGCACCCCCAGCACCAGCACCCCCAGCACCAGCACCCCCAGCACCAGCACCCCCAGCACCAGTACGCACAGAATCCGTACCGCGGCACCGATCAGTACCCCCCGACGGCGGTCCACCCACCCAGTGGGGGCTACCCACCCGGCGAGGGCTACGGCCAGGATTATCCCGTCGGCGGCTATCCCACGGAGAGTTATCCGCAACAGGCATATCAGCAGAACTATCAGCCGGGTTACCAACAGGGCTATCAGCAGCAGGGCTACCCCGCGGCGGACGGTTACGGAGGCTATCCGCCGCCGGGGGCGCCCCCCCGGCCCGGCGGCTCTCAACGTCGGCGTAACACCATCATCGCTGCCGCGGTGGCGGCGACACTCCTCCTGATCGTTGTTTCGGTTGCGCTCCTCTCCGGAGGTTCCGACAACCCGGGCACGGTGGCCGCGTCCGAAAGCCCCAGCGCCTCGCCGACCTCGACAAGCCCATCGTCATCGCCCTCGCCAAGTCCGAGTCCGAGTCCGAGTGTGAGTCCGAGTGTGAGTCCCTCGGCGCAGTTCACCTCGGCGCAGCACGCCCTGCTGGCCAAGCTCGACTCGTCCGTGATGATGGACTGCGAGCCCAACAGCGAAGCCGAGGGCGGCCACATCAAGGCGTCGTTGTTCTGCAACTCGGATGATGGGAAGGTGGTAGCCGCCTACTCCTACGCGACCACCAGTGATCTGAACAGCGACGTCGAGGTGCGCAAGTCCCTGGTCACCACCACCGGAGGCAAATGCGAGCAGGGCGGCGACGAGGTCTTTACCTGGAACTTCCACGAGGGTGCGACCCAGGGCACGGCCGTCTGCAACGTACGTGACGGTGATCATTTCATCTTCTGGTCCTACAACTCCACGTTGGTCTCCTTCATGGCGACCGGCCCCGACGGGGCGGCCCTGTACGAATGGTGGAGTAATTTCGATCCGGTGCCCAAGGCCTGACGTCGCGGTGGACGCCGCCGGGACGCGGCCACGTCCACACGGCGGGGCGCCGTTTGCTGTGAATTCGATCTTGCCTGCTTGCCTTCGGCCGGGCGGGTGGTGATAGAGCAGTATTTGTGACGCAGTAGCCTGACATCGCCCATATCCGGGTGGTGAGGGGCCTACGCTGGGGTCGCACCTGTCACCCATCTCGGGAGGAACCGTGCCCAGCCCCGGCCAAGGCGACAACGAAGCGTCGCAGGTGTCCGAGCCACCGCCGGACTTGCCGCGGCCAGGGAGCGGCCCCGATGCAGACCCGGACGGGCCTGACCGGACCATCCTGTATCCACTGCACCGGGGACCAGGGGTGGAGCCGGGGCATGCCTTGTCGCCTCCGCCATACACGAATCCGGTCCCACCGCCGTCGGCCCTGGGCTCGGGACCGCCGCCGGGTTCCATACCRCAAGGCCCGGTTCTGCCACCGGGCCCGCCGGTTCCCGCGGTTCCCACGGTTCCCCCCCGCTTCGGGGGACTGCCCGGTCCGGGTGGCCTGCCGGGGCCGCCCGCGCCCTCCACTCCGTCATGGCCTCCCGCTCCCCCCGGGCCACCCGAATCTCTCGCCCCGCCCGGCTCCGCCCCGCCCACCGGCCCCCCCGCCTGGTCCGCCCGGGCGGACCAGCCTGGTCCGGGCGGGCAGGGACCGCCTGGCCTGCCGGCTCGGTCGGGGACGCAGGGACCTCCCGGCCCCCCGGGCCCCCCCGGGCCACCCACAGGCATGGCCGGCCCGCCCGGTCCGCTCTACTACGGCTCGCCAACCAGATCCGGCAGCTCTGACTCCCCGGTGGCCTTCGGCCCCCCCCTGCCTTCGGGACCTCAGACGTCCTCCGGAGTGTCGATGTCCCCACACCACACCCCATCGTCACCGTGGCCGGACGACGGCGACCTCACCTATCGCCTGACCCCGCCCACCGGACGGCCCGGCATCCAGGGCGGCGACCCTAACCAGCCCGGAACCCTCGCGAACCAGCCCGGAACCCTCGCGGCCGAAACCGGCACCGGGCTCGRCACGAACGGTGACACGGCCTTCCTCGGAGCCTTCGAGGCCCGGGGCAGGTCCACGAACGGCGTTGACGCGCAGGCCGAGCCGTCCGCACCGCCCATCGGTTATCCGGCGCCAACTCCCGGAGCGACAATCGGTGTCAACCCGCCGAACGGATTCCCTTCGGTGAGCGGAACTCCGGTCACATCCGGCGCATCTCCGCTTCCCGTATCACCCGCCGACCACCCGTTGACGGGCGGGACGCCTGTCCCGACCGGCGGCTTTCCAGCGTCGGCGCCCGTCAATCTCCTCGGCACGTCCGCCCCCTCGGTCGACACGGCCACCGCCGTGCGGCTCGGCGCGCCTGCGGATTCCAGACGGCCCTCGTCGTTACCGGGGCTGTTGCCGGGACTTCCGCCGGAGCCGCCCGTCCACCCGACGGGAATCCCCGCCGGCGCGGCCGGACCCGGGCTCACCGAGCGCGCCGTGGCCCCCCTGGCCCCCATGGCCAAGCGCGGCACGGCCTCCCGGCACGAGGTCAGCGTGGATCGACGCCTGCTGTTCGCGGGCGGCGGTCTCCTCCTGACCCTGGTGATCCTGCTCGGAGTCGTCGTCTTCACCGGCGGGGACGGCGCCGACACGACGAGCKGACAATCCGTCGCCAGAACATCGACCATCGAAGCGTCGGGGAGCGGTGGACAGCCGGCCGGCAATCCACAGGAGATCCTCCGCTCACTACTGAACCCGGTCGTCATGACGGGATGCGCCGTCCCCGCACACCGTGACAGCGCCTACGCCGACGCCGCCCTCGTCTGCAAGGATTCCAGCGGCATCGAGGTCACCGCCTTCCACTTCCCGAGTCAGTCCGCCATGGACCGGCAGATCGGCGCCCGTGAAACGTACTACTATGACGWGGGGAACTGCGACGATGGCCAGCAGAGCTCGGAGCAGTGGAGCTCGYCGGCCGAGTCGACCGGTGGCACCCGGCTGTGCTACTTCTTCGCGAAGCGTTTCTACGAGTTCTGGACCTACGACGACTATCGAATCGCGTTCTCCGCGGATGATCAAGATCCGGGTAACCTCAACAGATGGTGGAAGTCGTTCGATCCACTCCGCCATTGAGCTGACCTTCCTCGGGAGGCCGGATACCTGTGAACGGTTCCGAAGACGGATTCCCGCGGAATCCGGCCGACGGTGACGAGGATCCATCCGGTGGAACCGGCTCGTGGTGGCGTCGTGGACCCCTCACCGCGATCGTCCTGATCATCGCGGCTCTGATCGCGAGTGGCATCACCATCGGACTCGCCGTGACCCACGATCCGAGCGACAGCCCCGCCGGTCGCCACCCGTCGGCGTCCGGCACGACGGGCACCGCAGGCACCGTGGCCTCCGGAGGGCCCGGCGTCGGACCGTCGCCGGGCCCGACGCTCGACGCCGCCGAGGCCCGGCTGCGGTCCTCGCTCAAGCCGTTCGCGGTCGACGAATGCACGAGTGCGCCGCCCAGCGAGGGACAGGCGGTACCCGATGGCGTGGAGGCGGCCCTCAGCTGCGTCCCCGGGGTGGCGACCGACGCTCCAGCCCCCGCTCGAATCCTCGTCCTGCGTTACCGGGACGCCTCGGCCCTGACCCGCGACATCGCCCGCCGGTCCGCAGCCCTCGCCGACGTCGGCGACTGTTATCAGGGACAGACCGGCATCGAACGCTGGGCACGCGGCTCCCGACGCCGTGGCACCTTCCTGTGCGATGCAAGACCCGGCCGGTTCTCGGTGTTCTGGACGGTTGACGACGAGCGTCTCGGCTTCGCCACGGAGGATCCGCAGGCCGACAAATTGCTCGCATGGTGGCGGGAGTTCGATCCGGTGTGACGGATCTGCCGTGCTTACCGCCTCCGGCCGTCCCGGCGTCAGGCCCCCGGATAGCCCCGTGACTGGTAGGGCGCGGAGAGATCGGCGAGGGTTTCCTGCACCCGCTCGGCGTGCGGCATACACGACAGGCTGACCCGGCCCCGCTGCCCCACCGCCTCAATGATCAGCTCACCCGAGCCCAGAAGCCGGTCGATGACGTTCTGCTGCACCGTCGCGCCAACCAACCAGGCGAGCGGGACGTCACGCCCGACCCGCGTGACGACCCCTTCGCGGATCACCAGTCGATGGTTCGTCACGACGTAATGGGTCGTCATCCGACGTAACCATGGCATCACACTCAGGTAACCGATCGCACCGAAGGCGACCAGAAGCACGAGATACTGGATGGGCTTCTGCAACACCCCTCCGGGTGCGAAGAAAACCCCCAGCACGGCGAAAAGGAGGGCGGCAACCGTCCAGAACGCCGGGACTACCAGGCTGACCCAGTGCGGGTGCACATGAAGGACAACCTCTTCGTCCTGGGTGAGGATATCGTCGGGAAACGCCACGGCAACGATCGTCGCATCTCGGGCGGACAGATCACTGCCGGGTCCCTCGTCACCGCAGGTGAACGATGTCGGCGGCGCTGTAGGGTCGCCCGTTGACGACGAGCCGGCCGTCGGGGTCAACGTCGGTGGCGGTCCCGAGCACCGCCGAACCGTCCGGCAGCTCGACGCGCACCCGCCTGCCGATCGTCGCGCACACCCGTAGGTACTCCGCGCGAGCCGCTTGCGGGTCGGCCTCCCAGCCAGTGATCGCCCCGACGAGATCCGCGAGTACCACCCCGAGCAGCTCGGTCCGGTCCAGAGCCGCCGGAAGCGCGCCGCTGAGCAGCAGGCTTGTCGACCGCTCCGGGAGCTCGTCACGCTCCGCCATGACATTCAACCCAAAACCGATAATCACCGAGGGTGACGATAGTGGGACCTGGACGACCTCGACCAGGATGCCGGCGAGCTTCGCATCGTCAACGAGAACRTCATTGGGCCATTTCAGGACTGCGGGAACCGCCGCCACCTCGCGTAGCGTCGCCAGAAGCGAGGTTCCGACCACCATGGGCAGCCAGCCGAACAGTGACATCGGTAGCCGGGGTTGCAGCAGCAGCGAGACCGTCAACCCGGCACCAGGGCGAGACTCCCATGATCGGTCGAGCCGACCACGACCCGCCGTCTGCCGTTCGGCGACGAGAACCCGTCCCCGGCCGCGGGCGGTGTCTTCGCCCCGGGCGGTGTCTTCGCCCCGGGCGGTGTCTTCGCCCCGGGCGATGCGCGCCAGCGCGGCGTTGGTCGAGTCGGTCTCCTCTACCACCGTCAGGTCGAGACCGACCGCGGCGGCACGGGCCGCGAGGCGTGCGGCGTCCAGCGGTTCACGTGTTCCGACGGACGAGAATCGCCCCTCTCCGGCAGGGCGGGCCCGAGGGGACGCCGGCGAGGGCTTGCCGGACGGGAGCTTGCCGGACGCGGGCTGCTCGGGAGAGGGTCCCGCGGGTGCGGGCTCCTTCGAGGGTGGCACCGGTCMACCCTGCCAGACCGTCCGGTCACCCGTCGGCGACTCGGACGATCGGCGGACGATCGGCGGACGATCGGCGAGCTGATCCGGGATACGGTCAACTCGCCGGAGGCCCACGAATCTCGCCTATCCGGTGAGATCCGCTGCACATCAATCACACGCGTGGACCCACGGGGGTCGTACGCTGCCGGTTATGGCTCTTCCCGCGTCCGCAGAGGATTCCGCTCCCGACCCGCACACCACCGCAGGCCGACTCGCCCACCTGCGGCGCGTGAACGATGATGCCGTCCACGCCGGGTCCCAGCGAGCGGTCGACGCGCAGCATGCCAAGGGCAAGATGACAGCCCGCGAACGGGTCGAGGCCTTCCTCGACCCCGGGTCGTTCGTCGAGACCGACGCCTTCGCCCGCCATCGCGCGCACGACTTCGGCGTCCAGGCCAACCGGCCGTACGGCGACGGCGTGGTGACCGGGTACGGGACTGTCGACGGCCGGCAGGTCTGCGTGTTCAGCCAGGACTTCACCGTTTTCGGTGGCAGCCTGGGTGAGGTCTTCGGTGAGAAGATCGTCAAAATCATGGATCTTGCGTTGAAGACGGGCTGCCCCGTCGTGGGCATCAACGACTCCGGCGGAGCGCGTATCCAGGAGGGTGTCGTCTCCCTCGGTCTGTACGGCGAAATCTTCTACCGCAACGTGATGGCCTCCGGCGTCGTCCCACAGCTCTCACTGATCATGGGGCCATGCGCCGGTGGCGCCGTGTACTCTCCGGCGATCACCGACTTTACCCTGATGGTCGACCAGACCAGCCACATGTTCATCACCGGCCCCGACGTGATCAAGGAGGTCACCGGYGAGGACGTGGGCATGGAGGAACTGGGTGGCGCACACACCCACAACTCCCGCAGCGGTGTCGCGCACTTCCAGTCGGCCGACGAGACGGAGTGCCTCGAACTCGCCCGTGCGCTGCTGTCGTTCCTTCCGTCGAACAATCTCGACGACGCCCCGAGCTACGACGCCGTGGACGATCTGGACGCCGAGATCGACCCGGATCTCGACACGTTCATCCCCGACTCCCCGAACACTCCGTACGACATGCACCAGATCATCGAGCGGGTCCTCGACGAGGGTGACTTTCTCGAGGTCCACGCTCAGTTCGCCCAGAACATGATCGTCGGATTCGGCCGGGTGGATGGACGTTCTATCGGGGTGGTCGCCAACCAGCCGATGCAGTTCGCCGGCACCCTCGACATCGACGCCAGCGAGAAGGCCGCCCGGTTCGTCCGGACCTGCGACGCATTCAACATCCCGGTGCTGACTCTGGTCGACGTCCCCGGCTTCCTTCCCGGCACCTCCCAGGAGTGGAACGGCATCATTCGCCGTGGCGCCAAGCTGATCTACGCCTACGCAGAKGCCACCGTACCGAAAGTGACGGTGATCACTCGGAAGGCCTACGGCGGTGCCTACGACGTCATGGGGTCCAAGCACCTGCGGGCGGACATCAACCTTGCCTGGCCAACCGCCGAGATCGCGGTGATGGGCGCCCGGGGTGCCRTCAACATCATCTATCGACGGGATCTAGCCAGGTCCGAGTCACCGGAGACTCGTCGGGCCGAGCTGATCCAAGACTACACCGATCACTTCGCGACCCCTTACATCGCGGCGGAACGGGRCTATCTCGACGCGGTCATCAGCCCGTCGGAAACGCGGCGCGAGCTCATTCGAGCACTGCGTCTGCTGCGTACCAAGCGTGAATCCCTGCCACCGAAGAAGCACGGCAACATCCCGCTATAGGCGGGATCTGCCGTCGCCGGCTCGCCGGAAGGGGAATCCGCCCGCGGCGGAGATCTCCCGGGCCGCGGGCCCACGGACGGCATACGTACGACGCACCAGCTACTCGAGGTACCGAGGAGAAAAACGTGGTTCAGGACGATGACAGGCGGGCGAGTCAGCCTCGGCTGYAGCTGATCCGCGGTGAGGCGACGCCGGAGGAGATCGCCGCCGTGGTGGCGCTCCTGACGGCTCGCGCCGTTCCCTCGTCGGCACCGGCCACCCGCCGTTCGTCCTGGGCCAGCCCGACGCTGGCGCTCCGTGGCAGTCTCACCACCGGACCGGGGGCGTGGCAAAGGTCCGGGATGACGCCGGGTGCGCGCACTCGAGCCGACTGGTGATCAACCGATAGACATGACGTCGGGATGTCTGCAGCATCACATCTGGGTACAATGACAGCAAAATGTGCGGCCCGACTCACCTACACGCAGGCAGGCCGGACGAGGACGGGAGCGACGTGCGTAAGATCCTCATCGCCAATCGGGGAGAAATCGCGGTTCGAGTGGCCCGCGCCTGCCGCGACGCCGGATACACCAGCGTCGCAGTCTACGCGGAACCAGATATCAATGCCCTGCACGTACGCGTTGCTGACGAGGCATTTGCGTTGGGAGGCGCGACCCCTGGTGATTCGTACCTGCGCATCGACAAAATTCTCGATGCCTGCGAGTCCTCCGGGGCCGACGCCGTCCACCCGGGATACGGTTTTCTCTCGGAGAATGCGGACTTCGCGGAGGCCGTGATCTCCGCAGGCCTCACCTGGATCGGCCCGCCGCCGGAGGCCATCCGCCGTCTCGGAGACAAGACCGCGGCCCGGCATATTGCACTAGCGGTCGGCGCGCCGCTCGCGCCCGGCACCGCAGACCCCGTGGCCGGCGTCGATGAGGTTGTCACCTTCGCCGGGCAGTACGGCCTTCCGGTTGCCATCAAGGCCGCTTTTGGTGGCGGAGGGCGCGGACTGAAGGTCGCTTGGACCGCGGAGGAGCTCCCCGAACTGTTTGACAGTGCCGTCCGGGAGGCGGTCGCGGCGTTCGGTCGCGGGGAATGCTTCGTCGAGCGGTATCTGGACCAGCCGCGCCACGTCGAGACCCAGATCCTGGCGGATACGCACGGCAACGTCGTCGTGGTCGGTACCCGCGACTGCTCACTCCAGCGCCGTTACCAGAAGCTCGTGGAGGAGGCGCCGGCACCGTTTCTCTCGGAGGCTCAGCTCCACTCGCTGTACGACGCCTCGAGGGCGATCTGCAAGAAAGCCGGCTATGTCGGGGCCGGGACCGTCGAGTTCCTCGTCGCCCGCGATGGCATGATCAGCTTCCTTGAAGTCAACACCCGCCTCCAGGTCGAGCATCCGGTGACCGAAGAGGTCTCCGGAGTGGACCTGGTTCGTGCCCAGTTCCGTATCGCCGAGGGTGAGGCACTCGACTTCACCGATCCGGCTCCTCGCGGTCACTCCATCGAATTCCGCATCAACGGTGAGGATCCCGGCCGTAACTTCCTTCCCGCACCCGGCACGGTCACCAAGCTGATCGCGCCGGCCGGCCCCGGCGTCCGGCTCGATACCGGCATCGAAAGCRGCAGCGTCATCGGCGGCGCCTTCGACTCCCTGCTCGCAAAGCTCATCATCACCGGAGCAACCCGGCAGGAAGCTCTGCAGCGGGCTCGGCGTGCCCTCGATGAGATGGTCATCGAGGGAATGGCGACGGCGCTGCCGTTCCACCGCGCGGTCGTACGGGATCCCGCCTTCGCCCCGGAGGACGCCGCAGAGCCTTTCCGTATCCACAACCGCTGGATCGAAACCGAGTTCGACAACACCATCCCGGCCTTCGCGGGAGGGACTGAGGCCGACACCACCCCCGAGCCGCGGGAGACCGTGGTTGTCGAGGTGAGCRGCAAACGCCTCGAAGTCGTGCTACCCGCCGGATTCGGTTCTGCCCCCGTCGCCGCTTCCCGGGGAGCRGCGCCCAAGCGGCGCGCTCGCGGCACGGCGGCGGCCAGGGTCACGGGCGACGCCCTGGCCAGTCCCATGCAGGGCACCATCGTGAAGGTCGCGGTCAACGACGGCGACACCGTTTCCGCGGGTGATCTGATCATTGTTCTGGAAGCGATGAAGATGGAACAGCCGATCAACGCGCATCGGGATGGCACGGTCACCGGACTGGCTGCGACCGTCGGCGCCGTTGTCACCAGCGGCACCGTGCTCTGTGAGATCAAAGACTAGAGCACACTGAAGCTCGACCTGCCCACCGTCGACTGCCACCTCTCCACCGCAGACTTCATAGGCTGCGAGGTATGGACGGTAACGACAGCCCGACGGTGAGCGGCCAGGACCGGAAGCTGGCGGTGGCCCGCCCGGTCGTTCAGCGACCACCGCTGACCGGGCGAGTGCACTACCTGCTTGGGGGGACCCTTCCTCCGGCCTACAACGACTGGGTCTCGCATGACCTCACCGGCCCCGGCTGGAGGCTGCGCCAGGCGACACGGCCCTTCCTGCTGATGTTGCCCTTCGCGCTGATCTTTGCCCTGCTGCCCGGTGAGCTCGAAGTCCGAGCCATCGTCGTCGCGTTTCTTCTGATTTCTGGGATCGGGCTCGGCTTCGCCACCAGCGGGTTCTTCCGGAACCGCCGGCTGGAACAGCATGGCTTTCCTCCAATTTTCCCCACGAGCGACGATGAGGACGAGGGGGACGGGGACAACTCGTAGCCTTCTCCACAGGCAGGCGTCGGCAGTACTCGCCGCGCCGACCTTCGTCATGAGAGTCGGGACGGGTCGGTGCCCGCGCCACTCGTCTGCGTCTGCGGGCAGCGCCCGGCAGCGGCGACTGCCGTCCGCGGCCCAACACGGCAGCCCAAGATGGCAGGAGGTGCCGCGCGCGGCCCTGCCGGGCCCCTGCTCACTCTGGGTTGTCGAATCCCGCGAAGAAGTCGCGCGTACGCAGGACGCGAGCCGCCTCGGTGATCGATCCGGAGAGCGACGGGTAGATCGAGAACGTATGTGCGATTTGATCGACGGTCAGACCGTGTTCGACCGCGAGCGAGATAGAGAGGATGAGTTCGGATGCACGCGGCGCGACAATGACACCGCCAAGCACACTTCCACTCCCCGGACGGCAGAACAGTTTCACGAAGCCGTCCTCAATACCCATCATCTTCGCCCGCGGATTCCGCGAGAGTGGAACTGTGGTCACCTCGGCTGCGACTGCCCCGGTGTCCTTCATCACCTGCGTGACTCCGACGGTGGCGATTTCCGGCTCGGTGAAGATGTTGGACGACACCGTCCCGAGCCGCAAGGGTGTGACGGCCTCGCCGAGGGCGTGCCACATGGCGATACRCCCCTGCATCGCGGCGACCGATGCGAGCGGGAGGACTCCGGTGCAGTCACCGGCCGCGTAGACACCCGGCACCGAGGTCCGCGACATCCGGTCCACGTTCACATGCCCACCAGGCCCAAGCCGTACCCCCACGTCAGTCAGTCCCAGGCCCTTGGTGCGTGGTACCGAACCAACCGCCATCAGAGCGTGGCTTCCCGTAACGGTCCGGCCGTCGGTCAGCTCGACGATCACACCGTCCCCGATGCGCCGTACCGACGCCGCCCTCGATCGGTTGAGCACCTCGATCCCACGCCGCACGAACACATCCTCGATGACCCGGGCGGCATCCGGGTCCTCCCCCGGCAGCACGCGTTCGCGCGAGGAAACCAGCGTGACCTCGGCGCCAAGCGCCCGATACGCGCTGGCGAACTCGGCTCCGGTGACGCCGGAACCGACGACGACCAGATGTTCGGGTATCTCCTTGAGGTCGTAGAGGTGGCGCCAGGTGAGAATCCGCTCACCATCTGGCCGGGCCGTGKGGAGGTMGCGTGGTGAGGCGCCGGTCGCGATCAAAATCACATCACCGACGAAGGTTTCACCGGTGCTGGTCTCGACTGCGTGCGGCCCGACGAGGCGCCCAGAGGCGTGCACGACATCGACCTTCTCGCGCTCGAGCCGGCGCTCGATGTCCAGGGACTGGGCCTTGGCTAGATCACGGACCCGTTCGTACACCTGCTCCGCATCCACATTGACGACCTCCGGGGGCGTGAGCGGCCGGGTGCCCGAGTCCGTGCCGGTACTGATCCCCCAGGCCACGGGGGGCAACGCCGGTTCCGGCCCAGAGCCAAGACTATGCGGGCGGACACCCAGGCCGGGAGCTAGAGCGAGGTTCGTCATGGTCTCCGAAGTTGCGATCAAGGTTTTGGAGGGAACGCAGTCGGTGAGCACACAGGCACCACCGACCCCCTCCGAGTCGATGACGGTGACCGTCGCGCCGAGTGAGGCGCCGACGAGAGCCGCCTCGTAGCCTCCGGKCCCTCCACCAAGAATGACGATGCGAGTCACGTGCCCTCCCGATCCGGTATCGCTTCCTTATCATCTTGCCCCGCCGCCGCGGCCGCTCTCCTGCCGGTGCGGGAGGCTCCGTAGGATCGCAGACGGAGTCCGACATCGGCGATGTCAGGTAGGGCCATCTTCCTCCTTTCATGAGCGGAAATTACAGTTACAATCACGCACCGTAACCCTCCGAGAGATCACAATGACCTTGTACGCGGCTTACGCCGGCAACCTCGACCCGGCGCAGATGAAGGAGCGGGCCCCGCACTCGCCCGTGACCGGCACTGGATGGATCAATGGCTGGCGTCTCACGTTCGGCGGTGAAAACGTCGGTTGGGATGGAGCCTTGCCGACCATCGTCGAGGCTCCGGGTGCTCACGCGTACGTCCTTCTGTACGACCTCGACCGTTACGACCTGGAACGGCTCGACGTCTGGGAGGGCGCGGACACCGGCCTGTACACCCGCATCCGGGTGCGGGTCTCCACCCTTGATGGGGAGGCCCTCGCCTGGACCTATGTTCTCGACGCCTACGAGGGAGGACTCCCGTCGCGCCGGTACCTCGAGATGATCGCCGATTCCGCGGAGAAGGCCGGGGCACCCGCCGATTACGTGGCCGAACTCCGTTCGCGACCGACCGCATGACGCATCACGGCAGCGTGACGCATCACGGCAGCGTGACGCATCACGGCAGCGTGACGCATCACACCATGAGGCGCGGCCGCGGATCCGGACAGAGGCGGACGTAGCGTCACGGCGCCGGGGGCGTATGGGTCAGCAGATCGAGAGCCGCGCCGGCAAGCAGCTTCACGCCCACACCGATCGCCCTCTCGTCCACGTCGAAGCTGCCCTGGTGAAGGTCGTAGGTGTGGCCGCCGGGTGTCCGAGTGCCCAATCGGGCCAAGGCCCCCGGCACGTGGTTCAGATACCAACCGAAGTCCTCGCCACCAAGCGATTGCGCCACCATGGTGGAGGCCCCATGACCAAACACGCGGTCGACGACGGTCCGAAGGACCTCGACGACATCCACGCTGTTCACCACGGGCGGCACGCCACGGCGGTAGTCGACCACGATCTGTGCTCCGTACGGTGCGACGAGCTGCTCGGCAACCTGAGTGACCAGCGCCGGCACGCTCTCCCAGGTCTCCCGGGACAGGGTGCGGACCGTGCCTCGAAGCTGACCGGTACGAGGGATGGCGTTGGCAACGGTTCCCGCCTGCACCTGACCCCAGACCAGGGAGAGCRCCGACCTGGGATCGACCAGTCGCCCCAACGCGGCAGGGAGATCGGCCGCAAGGCGGACGAGCGCGTACACCAGGTCGACTGTGTTCTGTGGCCGGGAGGTGTRACCGCCGGGCCCGGCCAGCGTGATTTCGACGGCATCGGCGGCAGAGGTGATCGGACCCGTCCGCAGACCGATCATGCCCAGGTCGAGCGCCGGATCGCAGTGCAGCGCGATCGCCGTGGTCACCGGCTTCAGCACGCCCGCGTCGATGATGTCCAACGCGCCGCCCGGCATGAGCTCCTCCGCGGGCTGGAACACCAGGCGCACGGTCCCGGGCAGCGTGGACACGCGTGCGACCTCGGCAAGCGCGAGTCCGGCGCCGAGCGCCACGGTCGTGTGTACGTCATGTCCGCAGGCGTGAGCCACACCCGGAACGGTGGAGCGGTACGGCACGTCCTTGATATCCGAGAGCGGAAGAGCGTCCATGTCGGCCCGCAGCATGATCACGGGAGCGCCTGGATCATGATCGACGCCGGCACCGATGTCACACCACAGGCCAGGAAGGTCCGGCAGGCGCTGCGGCGACAGTCCCGCGGCCCGAAGCCGCGCCTCGACCTGCYCGGCGGTGCGGTGCTCCTGCCGGCCGAGCTCCGGGTGAGCGTGGAGATCGCGACGCAACGCGATCAGCTCGGATTCGTGCGCGGCCACCCACCCGGCGACCGCCGCGGTCTCGTCAACCTTCATCTGCCGGCCGGGCTCCTCCCTGCACACGCCACGCGGGCCCTGAACGCAGGCGGTTCGGGGTATTCGCCGGCGTGTCTAGCCGTCGACTACCGGACGGCCGGTGTTCATCTCTTCGAGAAGGGTATCGACGACCCGGGTGAGATCTCCACCGGCCCGCCGGGCGGCGTCCCGCTGCCGGATATAGCTCGCGCCCGTCCGCAGGATGGTCAGCGTGTCGGAGAGCTCGGATGAACAACCGAGACGGTGGGCGACCGGAAGCAGATCCTCCACGAGATCGGTGATGTCATCCCGGACCGGCCGGATACCGCCCCGACCATCGACGATGATCTGCGCGTCCAGACCGTACCGGGCCGCCCGCCACTTGTTCTCCTGCACGAGCCATCGTTGCGGGGTCGGGAGACGATACCCACGATCGATCTGGGTGTTCATGCGGTCAACCAGGCACTGCGCGAGAGCCGCAACCGCCCCCACCTCCATCAGGGACGGCAGACCATCGCAGACCCGCAGTTCCACGGTGCCGAAGTTGGGATGTGGACGGATGTCCCACCAGACCTCGCGGATCGTCTCGATGGTGCCGGAGACAATCAGTGTCTCCATGAACGACTCGAAACCCGGCCAGTCCTCCAACGGGTACGGCAGCCCCGCGGTGGGCAGGCTCGCGAAGACCTGTGATCGCGATGAGGCCAGCCCGGTGTCTCCGCCCAGCCAGTAGGGCGACGACGCCGACAAGGCGAGAAAATGTGGGACATAGGCCATCAGAGCGTTCACGATCGGCATGGCCTTGTCCGCAGACCGCACTCCGACATGTACGTGGACGCCGAAGATGAGCAGCCRCCGGGCCAACCACTGCATCTGGCTGACCAACCGGAAATAGCGATGATCCTCGGTGATGCGCTGTCCCATATAGTCACTGGCTGGGTGCGTGCCGCTGCACATCAGCCCGATCCCGCGCCGTTCCGCCAGATCGCGCAGCAGCGAGACGGTTCCAGACAGGTCCGCGGTCGCTTCCTCCACCGAGTCGCAGACCCCGGTGATGACCTCGATGGTCGACTCGAACAGCTCGTGCTTGGCCTTGGCCGCCTCGCACTCCCCGACCTTCGCCCGCAGCTCGTGAAGAATCCCGCTGGCCTCGCCGCGAAGTTCGCGCGATTGCTGGTCGACGAGCTGCAGCTCCCATTCGATGCCGAGACTGGTGCTCGACGACGACGAGAAAGGGATCTGCACCTGGCCTCCTGGGGTCGGGTCTCGGGGTCGGTAACAGCTCGGGGTCGGTAACAGCACCAGACAGCCGTCACCCACCGGCTCGGCTCACGGGCAGCAGAAGGTGACTACCCCATTCGGCCCGTTCCTACCCCACCACCCCACCGGGGAAGCTGGCCAAAGGCCTGGTCGCGGCAATGCCCGGCCCCGACCACCGCACCGCTCATCGGCCAGGCCCGACGCACTCAGACGGCTACCGGGCCCTGCCCCTGTCCCGGTGCCGGTGCCGGTGCCGTGACCACCCGCACCCCCAGCTCACGCAGCTGACGATCGGTCACGGGCGTCGGGGCGCCCGTCAACGGGTCGAGTCCCGACTGGGTCTTGGGAAAGGCGATGACCTCCCGGATGTTCTCCTCACCGGCGAGGATCGCCACCAACCGGTCGATCCCCACCGCGAATCCGCCGTGCGGTGGTGCCCCGTAGCCAAAAGGGGTGAGGAAGAAGCCGAATCGAGCCTTCGCCTCCGCCGGCGAGATTCCGAGGATCCCGAAGATGCGCTGCTGGAGACCGCTCTCATGGATCCGGATCGAACCGGATCCGAGTTCCCAGCCGTTGAGCACCAGATCGTACGCCCGGCTACGCACCGCGAGCGGATCGGTCTCCAGCTTGTCCACATCGTCGGGGTGCGGACGGGTGAAGGGGTGATGCCCCGGCTTCGGCCGTCCGGTGCCAGGGTCCACCCCGACGAACAGCGGGAAGTCGACGACCCACACGAACCGCAACGGACCTTCGCCGGCCGGTGGGCGGCCCAGATCGTTGCGAAGCTGGCCGAGTACCTCGCAGGTGGTCGCCCACTCGTCGGCGACCAGGAGAAGAAGGTCTCCCGCCACCGCCGCGGTTGCCGCGACGATGCCGGCGAGTTCCTCGGCGGAGAGAAACTTCGCCACCGGGGACTCCAGTTCACCGCCGGGACCGACCCGCATCCAGACCAGGCCCTTCGCGCCCAGTCCCTTCGCCCGCGCGGTGAGATCGTCGAGCTTGCGCCGGTTGTGCGAGGCCGATCCGCCGGGTACGCGGATTCCCTTGACGGCCTCGGCCCCGGCGAACGCCTTGAAACCGCTACCCGCGAAGACCGCGGTCAGCTCTACGAGTTCCATGCCGAACCGCAGGTCCGGCTTGTCGACCCCGAAGCGGTTCATCGCCTCGTGCCAGGACATCCGCTCGATCGGCGGCACGGGGCCGCCGGTCACCGCCCGGGCCGCGGCCAAAACCGCCGCCGACGTCACGTCGAGCACGTCGTCCTGGTCCACGAAGCTCATCTCGAGGTCGAGCTGGGTGAACTCGTACTGCCGGTCGGCCCGTAGGTCCTCGTCGCGCAGGCACCGGGCGAACTGGAAATAGCGATCCGTCCCACCCACCATGAGCAGCTGCTTGAAAAGCTGGGGTGACTGCGGGAGGGCGTAAAAACTGCCTGGGAACTGGCGCGACGGAACGATGAACTCCCGTGCTCCCTCCGGGGTCGAGGGCATCAGCAGCGGCGTCTCGACCTCGACGAAGTCCAGCGGGGCAAGCGCCGAGCGCATCGCCGCAAGAACCGCCGAGCGGATCCGCAGGTTGCGCTGCATCCGGTCACGGCGCAGATCGAGATAGCGGTAGGCGAGACGAGTGGCCTCATCGACGGAGTCGGCTCGATCGTCCAGCGGGAACGGCGGCGGTGTCGCGACCGAGAGCACCTGCACCTCGCAGTCGCGTAGTTCGACCTCGCCCGTGGCCAGGGCGGGGTTCGCGGTCCCCTCCGGGCGGACGGCGACGGTACCGGTGATCCGCAATACGTACTCGGTCCGGACGTCGACCGAGCCGTCGACGACCGCCTGAATGATCCCGGAATGGTCACGCAGGTCGACGAAGGTCAGCGACTGGCCATGCTGACGGCGATGCGCCACCCAGCCACACACCGTCACGGTCTGGTCAACGTGATCCGATCGCAGATCACCGCACATATGTGTGCGCATGGCCGTGCGCTGCCGCCCGCCCGAGGTGGCGGCCCCCGCCACCGGGATCGGTAGCTCGCCGGTGGTCGACTGGGTCGTAGTCATCGATCCGTTGTTCCCATCGCAGTCTGGTCCGGCCCGCCGGGTACTTTTCTCGCCAGATGTGTGGCGATGTCACCGCGCCCGTCGCGGGATCCAGTCCTGACCCTATCGGCCGGTAACCGCGAGACCGCCGCTCCCGGCGGCCGCACGGGCCACACAGGCCGCACAGGCCGCACGGCGAGATCGTTCACTGTTAGCGCAGCGCGCGGATGAAACGGCTCGCCTCCCCGCGTAGCCGGGCCGGGATGCGCAGAACCTGACGGCCGCGGGGAGTGGTGAGCTCGACGGTGATCACATCTCCGTGCTTGACGCCTCGGGACGCCGTCACCTCACGACGGTCGAAGACGACGTCGAACCAGTCGCCCTCCCGCGGGAAGGGGGCGAGGACCAGCAGCCGCCGATCGGTCAGCACGATCCAGCGCGAGGCCCCGAACCGGTGTCCGACGAAGGATTCGACCTTCGCCRTGAACCGTCCGGGTCCGCTCGGGTCGGTGAGCCGACCGCGCAGCACGACCTCGGTGAACTCGCCGGACTCCAGGGGCACTGCCGGGAGACGACGGTGGGACGGTATCAGGGGCACGGGCGTCAGTGTCCTCCACACACCCCGTACAGTCGCCGGGTGAGGGCACAGGCGGACGRACCGAATGCGGCGGCCTCGGCCGCCACCCTGGCCGAGCTGACCGGAGCCGACCGGCACGACATCGCGATTGTGCTGGGATCGGGCTGGCCCCCGGCCGMCGATGTACTGTCCCGGCAGGCGACCGACGTCACCGAGGTCACGTTTACCCAACTCGGCGGCTTCCCCTCCAACACCGACGTTCCCGGGCACAAGCCGACCGCACGCTCCGTCCAGCTCGGCGACCGTCGCCTGTTGATCTATCTGGGTCGCGTGCATCCGTACGAGGGCCATGACCTGTCCCGGGTGGTCCACGCGGTCCGCCTGGCCTGTGYGGCCGGCGCGTCGACCGTCATACTGACGAACGCCGCCGGCGGTCTGCGCGCGGACATGTACGTCGGCCAGCCCGTCCTCGTCGCTGACCATCTGAACCTGACCGGCCGCTCGCCCCTGGTCGGCCCGGCGTTCACCGACCTGACCGACGCCTATTCCCCCCGGCTACGGACGCTTGCCCGCGAGGTCGATCCCACCCTGACCGAAGGGGTGTATGCGGGACTGCCCGGTCCGCACTTCGAGACACCCGCGGAGATCCGCATGCTGCGGCTCCTGGGAGCCGACCTGGTCGGCATGTCGACCGTGCACGAGACGATCGCGGCGCGGGCCGCCGGAGCGGAGGTGCTGGYCCTGTCCCTGGTCACCAACCTCGCGGCGGGGATGAGCGGCAAGCCGCTGGATCATCTCGAGGTGCTGACCGCGGGAGCCGCCGCCGCGGAACGCCTGGGTATCCTGCTCGCCGACATCGTCACCCGGCTGTAGGACCGCGGCGGAATCGCGATGCCGTCCGCGTCCCGACCCGGTCCGACGTCCCTGCCCGGCCCGACGTCCCTGCCCAGCCCGACGTCCCTGCCCAGCCCGACGTCCCTGCCCAGCCCGCTCGCCGAGCAGGTCGAGGCCTGGCTGAACGATGATCCGGATCCCGCCGACCGGGCCGAACTGGCCCGGCTGCGCGACGGCGCGGGTCACGATGCCACGCTGCTCGCGGAACTGACCACACGTTTCCACGGACCGCTGCGGTTCGGCACAGCCGGGTTGCGCGGGCCACTGCGCGCCKGTCCAGCCGGCATGAACACTGCCGTGGTGCGCCGCGCCGCCGCCGGACTCGCCACCTGGCTCACGAGCAGGGCACCACCAGCACCGGCACCACCAGCACCGGCGGCACCGAAGCCGGATCCGGCCACGGCCGGGAGCTCCATGAACGCCGCACCGGGCTCGGCCGCGGCCCCGAATTCCTCGACGGCGACCGTCGTCGTCGGCTACGACGCCCGGCATCGCAGCGAGGCGTTCGCCCTCGACAGCGCCCGGGTGTTCGCCGGTGCCGGATTGCGGGCGCTGGTACTCCCCGGGCCGCTACCCACTCCGGTGCTGGCCTTCGCCGTGCGCAGGCTGGGCGCGGACGCCGGCGTGATGGTCACGGCCAGCCACAATCCGGCCACCGACAACGGCTACAAGGTCTACCTGGGTGATGCTTCCTCTGACGCCGCGAGGGGAGCGCAGCTCGTGGCTCCGGCGGACCGTGAGATCGAAGGAATGATCGCGGCTGCCGGCCCCGCCCGGGCGATCCCACTCGCCGAGACCTGGCGGAGGCTCGATGCGGATGTCGTCGACGACTACATACACGCGGCGGCCACGGCCGGCCGGGCAGCCACCGCCACCGCCACCGCCACCGCCACAGCCACCGACCTACGCACAGACGTGACCACAGACCCGACGGCCCTGACCGTTGCGTACACCCCGTTGCACGGTGTCGGCGCAGGCGTTCTCGGCGCCGTGTTCACCGCCGCGGGTCTCGCCGCACCCAGGGTCGTCCACGAGCAGGCCGAACCCGATCCGGAGTTTCCGACAGTCCAGTGGCCGAACCCCGAGGAGGCGGGGGCGATGGACCGGGTTCTGGCGCTCGGCGAGCGCATCGACGCCGATCTGGTACTCGCCAACGATCCCGACGCCGACCGGTGCGCCGTCGCCGTCGGAKGGCGGGTACTCAGCGGCGACGAGGTCGGTCTGYTTCTCGCCGATCATGTCCTGCACTCCTGCCCCGGTCCGGTGGCGACCACCATCGTCAGCTCCTCCGGTCTGCGTGCGCTGGCCGCCGAGGTCGGCGTTCCTTACGCCGAGACGCTGACCGGATTCAAGTGGATCATGCGTGCGGACGCGCGGCTGGTCTTCGGCTACGAGGAGGCACTCGGCTACGCCGTCGCCCCGGAGCTGGTCCGCGACAAGGACGGCATCACCGCCGCCCTCGCCATCGCCCTGGTCGCCGCGCGGGCGAAGCAACGAGGCCGGACCTTGCCAGACCTGCTCGACGAGTTGTCCGCACGACTCGGTGTCCATCTCACGGGGCAACGCTCGGCGCGCTTCGACGACGTCACCCAGATCGACGAGACGATGCACCGCCTGCGGGCCCAGCCGCCGACCAGCCTCRCCGGGCGTCCCGTCACCGCGGTCCGTGACCTGCTGGCCGGTCCGCGGGACGGGGACGCACCGGCGGGAGGCATTCCCCCTCGACCCGCACGCCCCGTGGACCGCGCCGACGCGGCGCATCCGGTTCTGCCACCCGCCGACGTGCTCATGCTGTTCCTCGACGAGGACCGGGTGATCTTCCGCCCGAGCGGGACCGAACCCAAACTGAAGGTGTACCTCGAGACCGTGGAGCCGGTGCCGGGGCATGCCGTTGACGCGGTGCCCGCGGCTCGGGACCAGGCCGCGGCACGCCTGCTCCACCTGCATACGGCCGCGGGCAATCTGCTCGACGGACGCGACGGAGATCACATCTCGCCGAAGATCCGATCACCCGCGTCGCCGAGCCCGGGCACAATATAGGCCGTCTCGTTCAATCTCTCGTCGACCACGGCGGTCACAACGGTCAGGTCCGCCGTGCCGACCGCAGGGCCACCGGATTCCAGCGCCGCAAGGCCCTCCGGTGCTGCCACCACGGAGACCACGGTGACGCCCCGCGCCCCGCGGTCGGCGAGCAGCCGCAGACAGTGCAGGGCCGAACCGCCGGTGGCGAGCATCGGGTCGAGCAGCAGCACCGGGCGGCCGGCCAGATCGCTGGGCACCGCCTCCAGGTAGACCGTGGGTTCGAAGGTCGTCTCGTCGCGGGAGAGCCCGATGAACGCGGTGTGGGCGTCGGGAAGCAGGTTGAGCGCCGCCGGCAGCATGCCGAGCCCGGCCCGCAGCACCGGGACGACGACCGGCTCCGCGGCCAGCCGCACCCCGGAGGTCGTGGCCAGCGGAGTCGTGACGGCGACCGGCATCGTCGGCAGCGTACGGGTCGCCTCGTACACGAGCATCATCGCCAGGTCGTACAGGACGGGCCGGAACCGGGACCGAGGCGTGCGCTCGTCCCGCAGGACGGTCAGCGACGAGGCCGCGAGGGGATGGTCGACGATGTGCAGCTGCACGGAAGGACTCCTCGTACGCGAAGCCGGGCGATCGGCAATGATGCAACGTATGACAACGGCTCCGGCAGGATCGGACCGTCCCGGCGAGGAACCCGAGAAGTCCCCCTCCCGACCGGCCGCCGGCGCTCGCCCCACCCTGCGGCGCGCCGAGGTGGCCCGGATGGTCGACCACACACTGCTACAGCCGTCCGCCACCGGCGAGGAGATACTCGCGCTGTGCGGGGAGGCTGCCAAGCTGGGTGTCGGTGCCGTCTGTGTGGCGCCGACCCATGTCTACCTGGCCGCCGCGAGTACCCGACGGGACCGCGGTGAGGTCAGGCCGGCCTTCGGCGTCGCCTCTGTCATCGGCTTTCCGCACGGCACGCACCTGACCGTCATCAAGGCCGAGGAGGCGCGGCGGGCGGTCGCGGACGGCGCCACGGAGATCGACATGGTCATCGACATCGCCAACGCGATGGACGAGAACTGGCGAGCGATCGAGACCGAAATCACCGAGGTCCGGCTGTCGGTGCCGCCGGACGTCGTGCTCAAGGTCATCCTGGAGACGGCCCTGCTGCCGGACGAGAGCATCGGCGCCGCCTGCCGGGCAGCGGAGGCCGGCGGCGCCGAGTTCGTCAAGACCTCCACCGGTTTCCACCCGGCCGGCGGGGCCAGCGTGCGCGCAGTGCGGGCGATGGCGGCGGCCGTGGGTGGCCGGCTCGGCATCAAAGCCTCGGGCGGCATCCGCACCACCGAGAAGGCGATCGAGATGATCGAGGCCGGCGCGACCCGGCTCGGGCTGTCCGCCTCCGCGGATGTGCTCGCCGGCTTTCCCAGGTGACCGGCTTCCCCGGATGATCCGCCGGAGCTCCACCCAGCCCATCCGGCCGGTTCACGGCCACGGACTGAACCGCCGCCGACGGCCACAGCCGAGATCTGACGGCTAGCCCACGCCCCCCGCCACCCAGCAGCCAGACAGATGATCATCAACGAGCCCGCAGGCCTGCATCAGAGCATAGGCGGTGGTCGGACCGACGAAGACGAACCCGGCCGCGCGCAGCCCCTTGGCGAGCGCCACCGACTCGGGGGTCTTCGCCGGCACGTCGGCGAGGGTGGCCGGCGCCGCCCGCCCCGTCGGCTCCGGCTGGAACGACCAGATCAGCTCCTCCAGAGGATGGTCGAGCGTAAGGACGGCGCGGGCGTTGACGATCGTCGCCTCGATCTTGCGACGGTTTCGGACGATGCCGGCGTCGGCGAGCAACCGGTCGACATCCGCGGAACCGAACGCGGCCACGGCTGCCGGGTCGAATCCGGCGAACGCCGCCCGGAACGCCGACCGCTTGCGCAGGATCGTCAACCACGACAGGCCGGACTGGAACGCCTCCAGGGTCAGCCGCTCGAACAGACCGACCGTGTCCCTGACCGGACGCCCCCACTCGTAGTCGTGGTAGGCGACGTACTCCGGCGTGGACAGACCCCACGGGCATCGCGGGCAACCATCGGCTCCCACCACGACATCCGAGGCGGGCCTCACCGGGACATCCGAGGCGGGCCTCACCGGGACATCCGAGGCGGGCCTCACCGGGACATCCGAGGCGGGCCTCACCGGCCCGGACGTCCCGGACCCGGAGATCCCGCTACCGAGCAGATCGGGTTCAGCGCCCGGCGGACCGCCGCTCAGCGGACCACCGCTCAGTGGACCACCGCTCAGCGGACCACCGCTCATCAGGCTGACTCCGCGGAGACGAGCTCCGCATAGCCCGGCTTGATGACGTCGTTGATGAAATCGAGCCGCCGGTCGAAGGGCAGGAAGGCGGACTTCATCGCGTTGAGGGTAAGCCAGCGGATGTCGGACCAGCCGTAGCCGTTGACGTCCACGAGGGTCGCGAACTCACTCGACAGCGACACGCCGCTCATCAGCCTGTTGTCCGTGTTGACCGTGACCCGGAACTGCAGYCGGCGAAGCAGCCCGATGGGGTGCCGCTCGATGCTTGGCGCGGCTCCGGTGTGCACGTTCGACGAGGGACACATCTCCAGCGGCACCCGGACGTCGCGCACGTAGTTCGCGAGATCACCGAGGATCGCCTTACCGTCCGGATCGACCGTGATGTCATCGACGATGCGCACTGCGTGCCCCAGCCGATCGGCGTTGCACCACTGCACGGCCTCCCAGATCGACGGCAGGCCGAACGCCTCGCCCGCATGGATCGTGAAGTGGCCGTTCGCCCGCTGGATGTATTGGAAGGCATCCAGGTGACGGGTGGGCGGATTACCCGCCTCGGCGCCCGCGATGTCGAACCCGACCACGCCGGCATCGCGCCACCGGACCGCGAGCTGCGCGATCTCCAGCGAACGGGCCTGATGGCGCATCGCGGTGAGCAGGGCGCGAAGGTGCAGCGGTGTGCCGGCCGAACCGGCTCGGAACCCGTCAAGCACGGCCTCGACCACCGCGTCCAGGGACAGCCCGCGCTCGAGGTGCAGCTCGGGTGCGAACCGTACCTCGGCGTAGACGACGCCGTCGGCCGCGAGATCCTCCGCGCACTCCCGCGCCACCCGCATGATCGCATCCTGGGTCTGCATCACCCCCACCGTGTGCCGGAACGTCTCCAGGTAGCGGACGAGCGAACCGCTGTGCGCGCCGCCACGGAACCAGGTGCTCAGGGCGTGGACGTCCGTGGTCGGCAGATCGCGGTAACCGGTCTCGTCGGCGAGCTCTACCACCGTGGCCGGCCGGAGCCCGCCATCAAGATGATCATGAAGCAGTACCTTCGGTACCCGGCGGATATCCTCGACCGTGATCGTCGGGGACCGTGCGTCGTTCGTCATCATGTCCTCCGTCATCGTCTCGACGGTAGGCCACGGGTACGACAGAACAGCGACGGCACGATGACGACCCGGACCGCCGGGACCGGTTCAGCTGATGTGATCGAGGACAAGCGGTGTGCTCGGGGGCGGCGTCGCGGCGACCTCCACCGCTCCCGCCAGGGCCTCCCGGGCCCGCTCGACGCTGGCCGGGTCATCGGTGTGCAGTTCCAGCAACGGCTCGCCGGCCGTGACCGGGTCACCGATTCCCACCCGCCACCGCACGCCCGCCGTCGCGGAGACCGCGTCCTCCTTGCGGACCCGGCCCGCGCCAAGCCGCCAGGCCGCCAGGCCGACCGCTCGGGCGTCCAGGCGGTGGAGATGGCCGGTCGCCGGCGCGGGGACGGTCTCGACATGGCTCGCCGCCGGAAGCGGCGCGTCCGGATCGCCGCCCTGGGCCGCGACCATCGCCCGCCACACCGCAAAAGCGTCCCCGGCAGCCAGTACCTGCGCGGGATCATGAAGAGCACCGGACCGGTGGCCGAGTTCGGCGGCGACGAGGTCGATCATCACCCTGGCCAGCGCGACGGTGACCTCCACCAGATCCGCCGGCCCACCACCACGGAGGGTCTCCACGGCCTCGGCCACCTCCAGCGCATGCCCGGCGGTCCGGCCGAGGGGATGGTCCATCCCGGTCAGCAGGGCCTCGGTGCGGACCCCGGCGGCAACGCCGATCCGAACCATCGTCCGGGCGAGCTCACGGGCCTCATCCACCGACGTCATGAAGGCCCCGGAGCCGACCTTGACGTCCAGGACCAGCGCCGACGTGCCCTCGGCGATCTTCTTGCTCATGATCGACGATGCGATGAGCGGGATCGACTCGACGGTTCCGGTGACGTCCCGCAGCGCGTAGAGCCGGCGGTCGGCCGGGGCGAGGCCGGCACCCGCGGCGGCGATCACCGCACCCACCTYGGCGAGGAGCTCACGCATCCGGGCGGCCGACAGATCCGCCCGCCAGCCGGGGATCGCCTCCATCTTGTCCAGCGTTCCACCGGTGTGACCGAGCCCCCGCCCGGCGAGCTGTGGGACCGCGGCCCCACAGGCGGCGACCAGCGGCACCAGCACGAGCGAGACCTTGTCGCCGACCCCTCCGGTGGAGTGTTTGTCGACGGTGGGACGTCCCACACCGGTCAGATCCAGGCGCTCCCCACTGTCGATCATTGCGGCGGTCCAGCGGTCCAGCTCGGCGGGAGTCATCCCGCGCCACACCACCGCCATCAGGTACGCCGACATCTGCTCGTCGGCAACCAGACCCCGGGTGTAGGCGTCGACGAGCCAGTCGACGGCCCGGGGATCGACGGGTCGACCGTCCCGCTTGGCCCGGATCAGATCGACGACGTCGAAGCTTCCGCTCACGCGACACCCGGCAGATCGTGCGGTCCGAACGCTGCGGGGAGCAGGTCCGCGATGGTGCGCACGCCGTCGCCCATGGCGACGAGCAGATCCGGCCCGCCGTGCTCGTAGAGCAGCTGACGGCACCGTCCGCAGGGCGCCAACGGCGCACCGTCGGAGTCGACGCAAGCGAACGCCAGCAGCCGACCACCGCCTCTGGCGTGCAGCGCCGAGACGAGACCGCATTCGGCGCACAGCCCGAGGCCGTAGGACGCGTTCTCGACATTGCAGCCGACGACGATCCACGGGTCGTCACCGGTGGTACGTCCGGCGGCGTCCGGCAGATCCACGACCAGTGCGGCAGCACCAACCCGCAGACCCGAGTAGGGCGCGTAGGCACTCTGTGCGACACGGACAGCAGCGTTCCGCAACCGCTCCCAGTCTTTGTCGTTCACACTCCACCCCATGTCCGTGGTCCGTTCGGTCGCTGTCGCCAGCATGCCCGACCCCCCACGATCCGGCCACGATGTGATCCCATGGACGCGGGCCCCACCGGCGATCGGAAGGGACGACGGGATGGCAGGCGAGTCCCCGGACAATCCGGGTTCGGCCAGGGCGGTGACCCTCGTCGGGGGACGGTACCGGCTCGACGGGGTCATCGGACGCGGCGGATTCGGCGTCGTGCACCGGGCCACCGACGAGCTGCTCCAGCGCGTGGTTGCAGTCAAGGAAGTACGGCTGCCGCTCGGGGAGAACGCGGACGAACGCGGCCTGACCCGCGAGCGGGTCCTGCGCGAGGCGCGCGCCGCCGGTCGGCTGCATCATCCCGGTGCCGTCGCCGTCCTCGACGTCATCGACGATGGCGAGCTGCCCTGGATCATCATGGAATACGTTGACGGCCGGTCCCTCGCCACAATCATCAACGATCGCGGACCGCTGCCGGTCGAGGAGACGTGCCGGATCGGCATCAGCCTCGCCTACGCCCTGGAGGCCGCGCACCGGYTCGGCGTGGTGCACCGCGACGTCAAGCCGAGCAACGTGCTGGTGACCGCGGACGGCCGGGCCCGGCTGACCGACTTCGGCATCGCGGTCAGCCAGGGGGATCCCCGGCTTACCAGCACCGGGATGGTGATGGGCTCCCCCGCCTACCTGCCGCCGGAACGCGCCCGTGGCGATGCCGGCAGCGCCGCGGGTGACCGGTGGGGACTGGGCGCCACGCTGTTCACCACCGTCGAAGGTTACCCGCCCTTCACCGGCGGTGACCCGATTTCGGTGCTCGCCGCCCTGGTTCAGGGACGACGCCAGCCCTTCCGGCTGGCCGGACCGCTTATACCGGTGATCGACGACCTGATGGCCCCGCACGAGGCGAGCCGACCACCGCTCACCGTCGTACGCAGGCGACTGCGCGAGATAGTCGAACGAGATGCGGTCCGCCGGCCCTCGCGTCCTTCTCGGCCCACTCGCCCCCGCTCATCGACACGTACCACCTCCCCGGCCGCACGGGCCATACCGACCACACCGGCCGAGTCCGCCACCGAAGCCGTCCCCTCCGGCGACGTCACCGGGTTCCCGGAGACCGAGGTCCGGTCGGAGACCAGTGCCGTCTCCGGGATCAGTGCCGTCCCGGCACCGGTGGCCGCCCTGACCACGCCGGACACCGAGACGCGTCAGGACACCGAGACGCGTCAGGACACCGAGACGCGTCAGGACACCGAGACGCGTCAGGACACCGAGACGCGTCAGGAGGCCACGCCGTCGCGGACACCTCGGTCCCGTCCCACCGGGCCGTTGGAGCGCATGCACTCGATCGACCGGATGCGTGCCCTGGGCGGAATCCCGGCCCGGGCCCGGCTCATCGGCCGAGGGCACGGCAACGGTCTCACCGGCGGCGACGTCGAACTGGCTAATCTCTTCGCCACTGCCGCACCGGCCTCCCCGCCGTCGACCGCCCGGCTGCGGCCGGCGCCCGACGGGCCGGCGGGAATCGAGCCGGCAGGAATCGGGCCGGCGGAAGATCCGCCACGCGACCCCGGCGCCGGGGATCGACGTCGCGTGACCATCGCCGTGGCGACGCTCGTGGCGCTGGTCGCCGCCGCGATCATTGGCATCGTGATCGTGGTGACAGGGGGCCCGGACGACAGGAGCCGCGACACCTCGGCCAACCAGACCGGCGGCATCTCGTCGCCGAYCGGAGCCGGCGGGTCGGCCCTGGCGGATCCGGCGGCGGCCAGGGACCCCGTCGCCCGGGAAACCACCCCGGTTACGGGCCCGCCTGGCTGGGTGTCCTACGTCGATCCCACCGCCGGCTGGTCCGTGGCGTACCCCTCGGACTGGCAGCGCCGCGAGGGGCCCGGCGGACCCGGAAACGTCGACTTCGTGGACCCGGCTACCCGGTCCTTCCTACGTGTCGGTAGCGTCAGGCAGGCAAACACCTCTGCCATCGGCGACTGGCAACGCAACGAGGCCGGCTTCCGGCAGAGCGTGCGGGATTATCGGCAGATACGGCTGGCTCCCAGCGATGGTGGGGATGGCACCAACCAGGCCGACTGGGAGTTCGGGTACCGCGGGTCGGACGGGGTCATGGTGCATGTGCTCAACCGGGGTGCGATTCGCAACGGCCACGGATATGCCCTGTACTGGCATACCAGGGAGGATCTGTGGCTGCAGGATCAACCGTTGATGCGCCRGTTGTTCGCCACCTTCCGGCCCGGTCCGTGATGTCGGTCATCGATGGATTTGCGGTGCMCGTAGTGTTCGGAAAGATGCGGGCCGTCCGGCGCGCGCATCAGTCCATCTGTCAGACTTGACACGATGGCTAAATCKGCAAGCGTGCCCCCGGACACCTCCCGGCACGGCACACCTCGCTACGTAGCGCAACGCTACCGGCTCGACACGCCCATCGGGCGTGGTGGAGCCGGTGTCGTCTGGCGCGGTGAGGACGAACTACTCCAGCGTCCGGTCGCCATCAAAGAGATCCTCGTGCCGATGGCCGGCGCGCAGAACGAGCGCGACGCGATTCGGGCCCGGGTTCTTCGCGAGGCCCGCGCCCTGGCCAGGCTGCACAGTCCCGCCATCGTCTCGGTGTACGACGTGGTCGAGGAACATCAGCGGCACTGGATCATCATGGAACTCGTCGACGCGGACAGCCTCGGCGATGTGATCCGCAACCAGGGCCCGCTGCCTTTCGACCAGGTCGCCGCGATCGGGCTGGCGCTGACCGACGCGCTCGCCGCGGCTCATTCGGCGGGCGTGCTCCACCGCGACGTCAAGCCCGGGAACGTCCTGCTCGGGCGGGACGGCCGGGTGCGGCTCACCGACTTCGGCATCGCCGCGACCGAGGGCGACGTGACCCTGACCGGCACTGGGGCCCTGGTCGGTTCCCCGGCCTACATCGCTCCCGAGCGGGTCCGGGGCTCCTCCGGTACTCCCGCGAGCGACCTGTGGGGGCTCGGCGCGACGCTGTACTCGGCCGTCGAGGGTCAGCCTCCGTTCGAGGGCCCGGAGACCTACGCCGTACTGACCGCCGTGGTGGAGGGCCGCCGGCGGGCCTTCCGGCTAGCCGGTCCGTTGCGCAACCTGCTCAGTGACCTGATGGACCGGCCGGCCGAGGAGCGGCCCGACGTGACGGAGATCCGCCGGCGGCTGATCCCGATCGCGCGCAATGCGAATCCGGTACCGGCTTCGGTCATGCACGCCCGTCCTCGGACTGACGAGGAGACGGACGCGAGTTCCGTCGACGTCGGCCTGGAGAACCTCGACGACCCGGCCGAGCCGGCAGCAGGCGCCGGACCGGCCGCGGATTCCCGGTCGGGGTCGAGCGGCGGTGTCGCCGGGACCGCGGGAGTCCAGGCGGGCGAGGCAGCTTCGGCGGCCGTGGGAGACCAGGGGGCTGTCCCGGGCCCGGCGAACCGCCCGGCGTCCGCCGCCGCGCCGCCCGTCCCCGCTGACCGCGACGTCACCGTGGATCCCCTGCTCAACCCCCTTGGCGGGGCCGCCGTGGCGGCCGCGGGCGCTGCCGGGTCGCGCACCGGTCGTAGGGAACCCGACCGCGCCGGCCCATCGAACCGCGTGATCCCGCCGGATCGGACCACGCCGCAGAACCGCGCAGCACCGCCCGGCCGGACGCGGCCCGACCCCGACCACGACGCGCCGACCAGCATCGGGCTCAACAGCGTGGCGGGGCCTTCGGTGGACGACGACGTGACCCGCATCGGCGCGGTCACCCCCGTGTCGGCGACCTCCGACCTGGATCTGTTCGACGACGACAATCACGCCGCCGGACTGTTGCCCCTCGGCGAGGCCCGGCGCCGCGCCGAGCCTGCCCGCCACGACGGACACGGTCGCGGACCGGGCGACCCCCAGCGGCGTCGGCAGCGGACGATCGCGGTCGTGGCCGGAGCGGCCATGCTCGTGATGGGCGCGGCCATCGCCCTGACCGTCGGTCTGACCTCCGGCGGCTCGACCCCCGGGCCGAACGATGTCACCGCGCAGCAGACCACGCCACCGCCCATCGCGACCATCGCTTCATCCCCCCCGGCCGTGACTTCACGGTCCGCCGCGTCTGAGGTAGTCGCCCCGGACTCCCCGCGCTATACCCCCCGCCCCCGGCCGTCGTCGTCCGCGACCCCAACGACGACGCCGACGACGGAGACACCCACCCCGACTCCCCAGCCGAGCACCCAGGTTCAGACCTCCCCGCCGCCGACCCAGACACCACCCCCCAGGGTCACCCCCTCGCCGAGCCGGACGGCGCCGGCCTCTCCAGGGGGCACAACGCCGCCCGTCGTTTCGACGACGGCACCGGCGCCGACCGGAACCACCACCTTCGTGCCCTGACGACCCGGTCGAGGGACGGCTCGGGGAGCGGGCCGGCACCGGACGGCGCCGGAACCGGGGGTGGGGCGTCCCAGTGCCGCCTGTGGCCGAGTTCACCCGGACGCGCCCGGCCCGAACATGCCCTCCACCAGGCCCGGCACTAGCATCTGGGTGAGATGCACCATCGTCTCGACGATGTGTCGGGTCGCCAGAGCGCCCCCAGACATGACCTTTCCGGCCCATCGGCTGGGCCGATCCGGAGGAGCTTTCATTGCCGAAGGCACCAGCGGGCACGCTGTACCGCGGTCGAGAGGGTATGTGGTCCTGGGTGGCCCACCGGATCACCGGTGTCCTGGTCTTCTTCTTCCTCTTCGCCCACGTGCTCGACACCGCTCTCGTCCGGGTCTCCCCCACGTCGTACAACGAGGTGATCGAGGTCTACAAGAGCCCGATCGTCAACCTGCTCGAGGTCGGCCTGGTCGCGGCGGTGCTGTACCACGCCCTCAACGGCATCCGGATCATGTTGATCGACTTCTGGGAGTCCGGCCCGAGATACCAGAAGCAGATGCTGTACGTCGAGCTCGTCATCTTCGTCGTGCTGCTGGTTGCGGCCGCCTCCCGCATGCTGCTGCACACCTTCGAGACGCTGTTCGGGAGCACGACCTGATGACGACCGCTCCCCCCGGTGGCCCGGCGGGCCCGCGCGCGCCGGAACTCGTCGCGCCCCGCACCCCCGGGCTCTCCCGCCGGCGGGGGAAGCCGGGCAGCGCCAAGGCGCGCACCAACTTCGAGCTCTACGCCTGGGTATTCATGCGGGTCAGCGGCCTGCTGTTGTTCTTTCTGGTGCTCGGCCACCTGTTCATCATGAACATCCTCGACGGCGGGGTGCAGCGGGTGAACTTCGGATTCGTCGCCGGCCGCTGGGCGTCACCGTTCTGGCGCACCTGGGACCTGGTGATGCTGCTCCTGGCGGAGCTGCACGGCACCAACGGCCTGCGCACGATCATCAACGACTACGCCGGGCGGCCCCAGACCCGGTTCTGGCTGAAGACGCTACTCTATACCTCGGCGTTCCTGGTCGTCGCCCTCGGCACCCTCGTCATCTTCACCTTCGATCCCGACATCTGAACGCGCCGGTGATCCCGTGACCCCAGCATCGGACGGATGGAGGTAGGCGTGCAGGTCCACAGGTACGACGCAGTCATCGTCGGTGCGGGTGGAGCCGGCATGCGTGCCGCCATCGAGGCGGGCACCCGCTGCCGGACCGCCGTGCTCACCAAGCTCTATCCCACCCGCTCGCACACCGGCGCGGCGCAGGGCGGCATGTGTGCCGCCCTGGCCAACGTCGAGGAGGACAACTGGGAGTGGCACACCTTCGACACGATCAAGGGCGGTGACTACCTGGTCGACCAGGACGCCGCGGAAATCATGGCGAAGGAGGCCATCGACGCTGTCCTCGACCTGGAGAAGATGGGGCTGCCGTTCAACCGGACGCCCGAGGGTCGCATCGACMAGCGCCGGTTCGGCGGCCATACCCGCGACCACGGCAAGGCCCCGGTGCGCCGCTCCTGCTACGCGRCGGACCGCACCGGGCACATGATCCTGCAGACGCTGTACCAGCAGTGCGTCAAGCACGACATCGAGTTCTTCAACGAGTTCTACGTCCTCGACCTGCTACTACAGAAGGGCGCGGCGGCCGGGGTGGTCGCCTACGAGCTGAAGACCGGAGAGATCCACATCTTCCAGRCCAAGTCGGTGGTGTTCGCCACCGGCGGTTTCGGCAAGGTCTTCAAGGTCACCTCCAACGCGCACACACTGACCGGTGACGGAATGGGTCTGGCGTTCCGGCGGGGCATCCCGCTGGAGGACATGGAGTTCTTCCAGTTTCATCCGACCGGCATCTGGAAGATGGGGATTCTCCTCACCGAGGGTGCCCGCGGCGAGGGCGGAATCCTACGCAACAAGGACGGCGAACGCTTCATGGAGCGCTACGCCCCGACCATCAAGGACCTTGCGCCACGCGACATGGTGGCTCGCGCCATCTACACCGAGATCCGTGCCGGCCGCGGCTGCGGCCCGGACGCCGACCACGTCTACCTTGACCTCACCCACCTGCCGCCGGAGCACCTCGACGCAAAGCTGCCCGACATCACCGAGTTCGCTCGGACCTATCTCGGCATCGAACCGTACAACGACCCGATCCCGATCCAGCCGACGGCGCACTACGCGATGGGCGGCATCCCGACCAACGTGGACGCGCAGGTGCTCGCGGACAACGACACGGTCGTGCCCGGTCTGTACGCGGCCGGCGAGGTGGCGTGCGTGTCCGTGCATGGCGCGAACCGGCTGGGCACCAACTCGCTGCTCGACATCAACGTATTCGGCCGGCGGGCTGGCATCGCCGCCGCCGAGTATGCGAACGCGAACGCACAGCACGTCGACCTCCCGGAGAACCCGGCGTCGTTCGTCGAGGACCTGCTCGGGCGCCTGCGCGCGGGCGCCGGAACCGAGAACGCGGCCGCGATCCGGCGCGAACTGCAGGAGTCGATGGACGTCAACGCCTCGGTGTACCGGACGGAGGCGACGCTCAAGCAGGCGCTGAGCGACATCTCCGGCCTCAAGACGCGTTACCAGCGGGTGGGCGTGTCCGACCGGGGGCGTCGCTACAACACCGAACTGCTCGAAGCGGTGGAGCTCGGCTTCCTGCTGGACCTCGCCGAGGTCCTGGTCATCGGGGCGATGGCCCGCAACGAGTCCCGCGGCGGCCACTCCCGTGAGGACTACCCGAACCGGGACGACGTCAACTTCATGCGCCACACGATGGCCTACCGGTCGGGGCCGCTGGTGGYCGCCTCGCCGGAGGCGGAGATCCGCCTGGACTACAAGCCGGTTGTCATGACCCGCTACCAGCCGATGGAGCGCAAGTACTGATGACAGTCACCCTCAAGATCCGTCGCTACGACCCGGAGACGGTCGACGAGGCGCACTGGGAGAGCTACCAGGTGCCGTTCGATCCGAGCGACCGGCTGCTCGACGCAATCATGTGGGTCAAGTGGAACCTCGACGGGACGCTCGCCTTCCGCCGGTCCTGCGCGCACGGGGTGTGCGGCTCGGATGCGATGCGGGTCAACGGCGCYAACCGCCTCGCCTGCAAGGTGCTGGTGAAGGACCTCGGCTCGGAGATCACCATCGAACCGATCAAAGGTCTGCCGGTAGAGAAGGACCTCATCGTCGACATGGAACCGTTCTTCGACGCGTTCCGGGCAGTGAAGCCCTACCTGATCACGGACGACCACGAGCCGACCCGCGAGCGGCTGCAGTCCACCGAGGACCGGGCCCGCTTCGACGACACGACCAAGTGCATCATGTGCGCGGCGTGCACCACCGCGTGCCCGGTGTTCTGGACCGACGGCGACTACTTCGGCCCGCAGGCGATCGTCGCGGCCCACCGGTTCATCTTCGACAGCCGTGACTCCGGTACCGACGAGCGCCTGGAGATCCTCAACGAACGCGAGGGGGTCTGGCGTTGCCGGACCACCTTCAACTGCACCGACGCCTGTCCACGCGGCATCCAGGTGACCAAGGCCATCCAGGAAGTCAAGCGGGCGCTGTTGTTCCGCCGCGTCTGAGCCTTCCTCCCGGCCGGTCATGCGGTGTCCACCGCGAGCGCGAACGGCAGCACCGACGGCGCTCCGGCCTRCCGGAGCAGGCGAGCGGCGACCGTCATCGTCCAGCCGGTGACGATCCGATCATCGACGAGCAGCACCGGGCCGCCGAGCTCGCCCAGGGCGGCGGCAAGGGCCGGGGAGACCGTGAACGCATCCCACAGGCCGGCGAGCCGGTGCGCGCTGTTGTGCACCTGCCCGGTGTGCGGCCCGCCGGCGACCCGGTCGAGCTGCCCCAGCAGCGGCAGGCGTCCGATGGTGGAAATGCGCTCGGCGAGGCTCGCGATGAGCCGGGGCCGGCTGCGGGACGCGATCGACACGACGGCCACCGGCCGCCGCTGCCATCCCCAACCGGCGAGCGTTGCGACCACCGCCTCGACGAGATCGCCGGGAAGCGGGCCGTCGATGGCGCCGGGCACAGCGGCGCCGGGCACAGCGGCGCCGGGCACAGCGAGGGTGGCAGACGTGAACATCGGGCGCAGCCGGTTGCCCCAGCCCACATCGCTGAGTCGGGCGAGCGCCCGCCCGGGCTCGGCAGCGGCCGACGCCGGGATACGCCCGGCCAGGTCGACCCCGAGCCGGCCCATCCCAGTCGGCCACATCCGCCGCGGTTCGACCGGGACGCCCGCCCGGCGCAGCTCATCCCGGGCCCGCGTCCGCGAGGACTCCGAGACCGCGGACGACCACGACCGACCGGTGCACCGGTCACACCGCCCGCAGGCCGCCGCGTGGGGATCGTCGAGCTGCCGGCGCAGGAACTCCATCCGGCAGCCGGTCGTCACGATGTAGTCGAGCATCGCCTGCTGCTCCCGAGAGCGCGCCGCGGCGACACGCCGGTAACGCTCCTCGTCGTACAACCAGGGCTCACCGGTACTCACCCAGCCGCCCCTGACTCGCCGGACCGTCCCGTCGGTGTCGAGAACCTTCAGCATCTGGTCGAGTCGGCTGGGGCCGAGGTCGACGGACGCGAGCAACGCCTGGGTCGACAGCGGCCGGTCGGCGCCCGCGAGCACTCCGAGCACCCGGCGGACGACGTGCTCCGGCGGAAAAGAGGTGTCCGCGAAGTAGCGCCAGATGTCCCGGTCCTCAGCCGCCGGGAGGAGCACGACCTCGGCCGTGTCGAGMGCCCGGCCGGCCCGGCCGATCTGCTGGTAGTAGGAGATCGGCGACGACGGAGCTCCGATGTGGACGACGAAGCCGAGGTCCGGCTTGTCGAAGCCCATTCCGAGCGCGCTGGTGGCGATCAGCGCCTTGACCCGGTTCGCGAGCAGATCCTCCTCGGCGACGATGCGCTCGGCCGCCTCGATGCCACCGTGATAGGTGGCGACGGCATGACCCTGACCGCGCAGAAAGATGGTCAGCTCCTCCGCCGCCGCCTTCGTCAGCGTGTAGACGATCCCCGATCCGGGCAGCTCGCCGAGATGGTCGGCGAGCCAGCCGAACCGGTGCTCGGCCTGCGGCAGCGACACGACCGCGAGCCGCAGGCTCTCCCGATCGAGACTCCCGCGTAGCACCAACGTCCCGGCGGACGCCGGGCCGGCGGGAGCGGAGGTTCCGAGCTGCTCACTGACGTCCTCGACCACGCGGGTGTTGGCGGTGGCCGTCGTGGCCAGCACCGGGACCCGCGGACGCAGCCCGGCGACGAGAGTGCGCAGCCGCCGGTAGTCGGGCCGGAAGTCGTGCCCCCAGTCGGAGATGCAGTGCGCCTCGTCGATGACGAGCAACCCGGTGGTGGCGGCGAGCTCGGGCAGGTAGTCGTCCCGGAAGGTCGGATTGTTCAGCCGCTCCGGCCCGACGAGCAGCACGTCGAGCTCGCCCGACCGCAACGCCGCGTAGACCTCGTCCCACTCGGTCACGTTGCCGGAGTGAATCTCGCCGGCGCGGATGCCCAGCCTCGCCGCGGCCGCCGCCTGGTTGCGGATGAGCGCGAGCAACGGGGAGACGATCACCGTCGGAGCAGCGCGTCCCGCTGCGCCGCGGAGCAGTGCCGTGGCGAGGAAGTACACCGCCGACTTGCCCCAACCGGTGCGCTGGACGAGCAGCACCCGGCGCCGGTGGGTCACGAGCGCGTCGATGGCCTGCCACTGGTCCTCGCGCAGCGCCGCGGCCGGCCCGGCAAGCGCCCGCAGCAGCTCCTCCGCGCGCTCCCGCAGCCCACCGGGCCCCGGTTCCGCCGGGTCCGCCAGGCCCGCCGGGAACATCGGGCCCGGCCAGGCCTCCGCCCGATCCGGGGCATGCGCGACCGGCGACGCCGGGCCGGAAGCCCCCGGAAGCGCGGAGGTCGTCTCGTCTGCTGCCATGAGAGGTGTCTACCCGATGCCACCGACAAGATCGGATCGTCCCAGGTCACAGCGGGACGGAGTCACCGTGACGGCTCGGCAGATACCCGATCACGGTAGGCTTCGCCCGGCATGACCGGACAGTGCCTGTCGCCGGGTTCCACCGGTTCGTGCGGCCGGCCGCGGCACCCTCTTCCAGCCGCTCCAGGTAGGGCGCCTGACCACGCTGACTGACCCGGCGACTCGCCCACGACTCAGGAGCGCGTACACATGAGCGAACGGCTGGACGGCACCGTTGCCCTGGTGACCGGTGCRAGCAGCGGCATCGGTGAGGCGACCGCCCGCGAGCTGGCCCGGCACGGCGCCGCGATGGCGCTGGTCGCGCGGCGCGGCGACCGGCTCGAGCGCCTCGCCGCCGACATCACCGGCGCCGGCGGCACCGCCCTCCCCCTCCCGCTGGACATCACCGACCAGGCCCAGGCCGCCGACGCGGTGAAGCGCACCGTGGCGGAGCTCGGCCGGCTCGATACCGTCGTCAACAACGCCGGTATCATGCTGCCCGGGCCGATCCTCGACGCGCCGACCGAGGAGTGGGACCGGATGGTGGCCCTGAACCTGCAGGGCCTGCTGTACGTCACCCATGCGGCGCTGCCGCATCTGCTCACTGCCGCGGACGGCGGCCCCCGCCAGGTCGCGGACCTGGTGAACATCAGCTCGGTGGCGGGACGGCACGCCACCATGGGCGCCGGCATCTACAACCTCACCAAGTTCGGGGTGAACGCGTTCACCGAGTCGCTGCGCCAAGAGGTCACCGCCCGGCACGTGCGCGTCTCGGTGGTCGAACCGGGCTCCGTCGAGACCGAGCTGAGGTCCCATATCCGCGAGGAGATCCGGAATATCGTCATGCGCCGCATCGCCGACATCGAGCCGATGCAGTCCGAGGACATCGCGGACGCCGTTGCCTACATCGTCACCCGGCCGCGGCGGGTCGCGATCAACGAACTGCTCATGCGGCCCACCGAGCAGGTCGGCTGACACCGCGTCGCGCGGGAACCCCTGGCGCCGGACTGGTCGGGCGTGTCCCGGATTTTCCGGGACACGCCGCTCCGCGCCCCCGGAGTGGGCCCACGCGCTCAATCACTCAATTGGGACTCGGTGCGACCACACACGACGATCAACGCGAAGCAGCCGCGCAGGTCAGCCCCTGTTTCCCAACGCCAGGAGAATCACACGACGTAGAGCCGATCATGAAACGGAGYGGTTTCGAAGACTACCGCCGCTTTCGGCATGTCAACGACCCGAATTGATCAGCCGCCTGGATGAGGCATCATCACCGGTATCGCCATGGCGGACGGCCCGTGCGCCGCGGATGCCGAGCCAGCCAACGACGGAGCCGATGGCGAGGGAAGCGACAGTCAGGACCAGGTGGACCGTGAAGAAGCCAGTCGGGCCGTCGTCCCAGGAACGATCATCCTTCCACACGTTCCGCAGGAAATTTGGCCAGATGGCCCACGTCCAGACGCCGACCGCGATCAAGAACCAGGACGCACGCTTCGACAGAGTCACCTCACCAGCCTCGCACTCACAGGCGCCGTGGCCTCTCCGTGGGCGCGCGATTTCAGCCACGTTGATCGACCATAGGGTGAGATGGCAGCCAGATTTTCGACGACCAGCTGCCGAACCGTTCTTGGGCGAGGGGACCACATGGGCCCACCCCGGGGCAAGATGATCGACGGAGGGTAGGGCGGGTGAACCRAAGTTACGATGTCGCCATGACGGAGATGCCGCTCCCACCCGATGACCAACTTGCCGAGGTCGTCCGAGAGGCTGCCGCATCTGGTCAGGTCGTCTACCTGACGGACAAGGGCCAGCGGCTGGCCGCCATCGTGCCGGCCGGTCTCGCCGAACTCCTCGAACGGGGCGAGACGACCAACGGACGGCGCGTGCTCGGCGCCCGGGGCGCAGGCCACAGCGGCCGGCAGGACATCTCCGAACGCATGGAGGAGATCCTCTCCAACGAGGTGGCGTCATAGCCCTCGTAGTCGACGCCGGTACCGGCGAACCCTCAGCGGCCCGATTGGGCCCGTAGCACTGAGGTGACCTCCACCGCCTCAAAGACACGACCATAGCTTCGCCCGGTACGTTCCCGCAGAATTTCCAGCTCCACAAGCCTGGCGACGGCGTTGCTCGCCGCCTGCAAAGTCCTCCCGGTATCTTCACTGACCGAACGCACCGTGACAAACGGACTCCCGATCAGCCCGTCGATGATATCGCGGACCAACCCACCGGTCAGACCCGCCACCTTGAGTCGTCGCACGTATTCGGCCTGGAGACCGAGGAGGTCGTCGACTGTCCGAATAGTCCGCTCACAGGACTCGACCAGACCTTCGGAGAAGAACGAGATCCAGCCGTCCCAGTCTCCCGTTGCGCTAACTTCCCTCAAATGGTCCTGGTACTCTTCCCGACGCACCTCGAACCAGGGCGACACAGCCAGCAACGGCTCCGAGAGTATCCCCTTCCAACAAAGATCGAGGACCACGAGAAGCCGCCCGATTCTGCCGTTTCCATCGTTGAATGGATGAAGAGTCTCGAACTGATAGTGCGCCATCGCCGCAGCCACGACCGGGTCAATGGACTTCGAATCCACGGTGATCCAGTCCAGCAGATCACGTACAGCCGCGTCCAGTTCCAGTCCGGGCGGCGACKGGACGAAGCGAGCGGTGTCGATCGCACCACCGCGGCTTCCGATCGCAACCTGAATCGAGCGGATCCTCCCCGCATCACGGGTGTCCGCAGGAGTTCCACGCACGAGATCTCGATGCACCTGACAAAGCGCGGCTACGGTGAGTGGGCGACCATCGCCTATCCACGCGAAGGCCGCCTCCGCCGCCCGGACATAGTTGAGGACCTCCCGAACCTCCTCGCTCTGCGAGGTCGGCTCTGTGACCTCAGCCGCAAGCAMGTCCTCCAGGGGAGCGAAGGTCCCCTCCAACGCGGACGTGCTCTGCGCCTCCGTCCGAAGCGTGGGTTGCAGTAGCAAGGCGGGCTCAGGAATCTGTCGACCAGCCTGATCGAGACGACCGAGAGCGCGCCCCGCGCGGGCCACGTTCCGCCACGTCCCTCCCGCCAGCGCCGGCTCGGCGCCCGCCAGCGGGTCCGGCTGGAAGGCCACATGTTCGTACGCGACGCCCGACCGCCCGTCAGTTCCAGTGATCTTGACGAGATGTCCAGTAGKGCTGCGCTCGAACCGATCCCGATCCACAATCCAAGTCTACGGGCAAGAACTTGAAATCTTCCCACGCGGCTCCAAGTCCGCTTGCAGAGCCCGTCCCAGCGCCACCCCGCCGACCCATCGCACGACATGCCCTTGACTCGCCTCGGTCCGAGCACAGGCCGTCGCCAAAACCACCCCATCCGTCACTGACTGCGATACGGCGGGCTGGAGTACCTAGGTCATGAGTGAAGGCTCTACAAATTTGGCCGTTGCAAGTCGGGTTGTGTACACGGTCGCTTGGCGCCCAAGCGCCCCTGAGTCACACGTCCCGTACGGGGCCTGCGCACGGGATCGGCGCTTATCTCGTCTCGCTACCCCGACCCCCGCAGTAGCTTCCCATTCAAGATCCAATCCAGGAAGAGATTGATTGGCGTCAATCCTGAACAGATCACGTGAAGTGCCGAAATCGAGAAAATATCGCATTCCATTGTCGTAGACACACGAAAGCCCTCGACTCGCGAACGGTAGAAGAAAATCTGCGTTTGCTCCTACGTGCGAAACGGTAAGACTAGACGGTATTTACCGAGCCCTGCACTTCCRTCAGCAAAAGCCGAAGAGTCAGGCTGTGCTTTTCGGGTGGGAGCCGACAGGGTGACCCGCAAAGTCATTGATGCAGGTCAGCGGGGTTGTCGAGAGTGAGGATGGC